>RFJO01000016.1 GCA_003694495.1 Candidatus Woesearchaeota archaeon | reverse complement strand
CGCTTTTGTTTAGCCTTATTATAATATTCAGTGTAAACCTTGCGCTTCAGTACCGTTTTGCCGTATTGTTCTTAGACAACGAAAAAAGATCATTAAGGGCGTTAAGAAAATCGTTAAAACTTTTCCTTGTACACACTAAACAAGTTTTCTATGTTTGGGTTATACTTCTTTTCACAAGTTTTGTTGTCTGGTTATTAGTTTACTTAATAGGCAACTTTGCCAACTACCTTCAACAGTTCACCTCTACTACAACCGCTTACATGGTTCTTTCATTCATTTCAATATCCATAATAAATCTAATAAGAATCATTTACAACATTTTTGAAAACTTATACATTTTCAAAACATATCATCCTATAAAGAAATCTTAAGAAAATCTTTCGCTGTTTCTACATTCTTGAATATTTTTTTTGCCTGGTTTTTCAGTTTAAGCACCGACTTATACCTCTGGCTAAAATGCGTCAATATAAGTTTTTTCACGTTAGCCAGTTTAGCTATCCGAGCAGCTTGCGTTGATGTCAAGTGCATGTAATCTTTAGCTTTTTCCTCAAAACTTTCGTCAAACGTCGATTCGCAAATCAATAGATCCGCACCTTTCGCCGCCTTAACACAATCCTCACAAAACGCAGTATCGTTTATGAAAACAACCTTTTTACCTTTTTTTATTGTTGTAGCTTCACTAACTTTAATCCTTTTGCCGTTGATAGTTATATCCTTACCCTGTTGAAGCTTTTTCAGTATTGGCCCAGGGCTTACGTTATGCTTTTTCAAATACGCCATGTTAATTTTTCTCACATCATCTTCAATAAACTCATAAGCCATTGTTGTTGCTGAATGTTTAAGTTCAGTTGCTCTAACCTTAAACCCGTCAGCTTTCACCACATCATTATTCTTAAGGTCAACAACTTCCATTTGAACTTTATCTTCACAAATAAAAGCATTAAGTATTTTCCTTACAAACTCTTTAGTACCCTTAGGCCCGTATATTCTTAATTTTCTATTATAATGGTTGGCCGCCATTGACTGTATTAACCCAGGTATTCCTAGCACATGGTCACCGTGCCAGTGGCTTATAAATATCCTTGTGATTCTTGCGGGACTAACCTTTGCAATCCTCAACTGCCTCTGGATACCTTCTCCGCAATCAAAAAGCAACCCTTCATCCTTATACCTGAGAAAAACTCCTGAATGGTTCCTTGTTGAAGTAGGCACCATGCTCCCCGTTCCCAAAAATACGACATCTATCATAGAATTAACCTATATTCTGTAGTATATAATTGTTTTGGTAGAAAGATTTATATTATAGCTCATGGTTAAATACATATATGGCAAGCAAGCTTATCGAAGGTATTTTTGTTGAAGACAGGATTATCACCGACGACAGTGATTTAACAAGAGAACTCTACAACAAATCCCGTTTAGGTGAGCCAATGGCCGGCAAAAGGTTTCAATACACTTTAGTTGAGGGTTTATACCTTTTAGAAAAAAACAAAATGTCGATTAAATCAGGTAGAAAGAGTTTAGACTACGAATCTTACCTTAAAAAAGCTAGAAGGCTCGACAAAAACTTCCTCATCCGTTACACTGTTTTCCGTGACATGCGCAACCGCGGTTATATTGTGAAAACATCGTTAAGGTTTGGCGCAGATTTCAGGGTATACGACCGCGGCATAAAACCTGGCGAAGATCACGCAAAATGGTTATTGTACCCAATTTCTGAGGTTGAATCTATTTCATGGTTTGACTTTGTCGCCAAAAACCGTGTAGCTCATTCTACAAGGAAACGGCTTTTGATTGGCATTGTTGACGACGAGCTTTCAGTCACATATTACGAGATTGCCTGGACTAAGCCTTAAGAATATAAAAATTTAAAAACAAGTTAGTTATAAATACATCTATGCAAGAATTAAAACAAAAAATTCTTGAATATATTCAAGAGAACGGTCCTGTATTGCCAATCCAGATTTCCAAAGAAATTCAAGGCAACACTATTTTTGCCGGCGCATTTTTGTCTGAGCTTGTTTCATCTCAAAAAGTCAAAATGTCCCACGCCAAGATTGGCGGTTCTCGTCTTTATTATGTACCTGGGCAAGAAGAAAAGTTGCAAGTGTTAGCTTCTCACTTATCTGAACGGCCAAAAAAGGCTTTTGAATTGTTAAAAGAAAAAAAGATTTTAAGGGACAAGGACTGTGAACCTTGGGAACGGGTAGCCTTGCGCGAAATAAAAGACTTTTCTGTTCCTCTGCAAGTTAACATTAAAGGCAACATTGAAATCTTTTGGAAATGGTATTTATTGTCTGATGAAGAAACTGAAAAGTTAATATTAGAATTAATAAAAAATGAAATTGGTAATGAAACGATTGAAAATAAAGAAGTTAGCAAAACTGTTGAAAGTAAAGATGAATTTAATGAAAAGATTGAAAGTAAAGAAGAAGTTAGTAAAACAATTGAAAGTAAAGATGAAGATAATGAAACAATTGAAGAAAGTAATAATGAAGTAATTGAAAGTAAAGATGAAGTTAGTGAAACGATTGAAAATAAAGAAGATATTAAAGAAAACCTTTCTGCTAATGAGTCACAAGAAAAGTTGCCGTTTGAACACCTTAATGCTGGAGAATTTTATGAAAACATAGTTAAATTCCTTCAAAGCAACAATGTTAGCATTGTTGACCAAAAAGTTATCACAAAAAACCGTGAACTTAATTTTATAATAGAAATCCCTTCCAACCTTGGCAATTTAAAATATTTTGTAATCGCCCGGAACAAGAAAAAACTTAACGATGCAGACTTATCGTTGGCATTCCACCAAGGCTCAGAGTTAAAGTTGCCGGTGATGGTGATTTCCCCTGGCACTATCACAAAAAAAGCTGAAAAGTTCATTAATGAAAAGCTTAAAGGCTTAGTTTTCAAGCAGATCTAAACAAAAAAGTTTTTAAACATCCCCAATTCTGCAAATTTCATGAAACCTGAAATTTTAGCACCTGCAGGCAACTGGGCAATGCTAAACGCTGCAATCAACGCCGGCGCTGACGCTGTATATTTTGGAATAAAAGGCTACAACATGCGGCATTCTGCCTCAAACTTCACTATTGAGGACTTAAAAGAGATTGGCAAGTTAAAAATAAAAAAGTATTTGGCATTAAACACTATAATTTTTGACAATGAAATTGATAAAGTAAAGAAAATCCTTGATACTGCCAAATCATGCACCATTGACGCTGTCATTTGCTGGGACCTTGCCGTTGTAGAGCTTGCAAAAAACCTCGGGTTAGATGTCCACTTAAGCACTCAGGCGTCAGTCTCTAACTCTATTTCAGCAGAGTTTTACAAAAAATTAGGAATAAAAAGGATTATCCTTGCAAGAGAACTGAACTTAAAGCAGATACAAGATATTAAAGAAAAGGTTAACATTGAGGTTGAAGTCTTCGTTCATGGTGCCATGTGCGTTTCTTTATCTGGCAGGTGTTTCATGAGCCATTTTCTTATGCACAAAAGCGCCAACCGCGGCAAATGTTTCCAGCCATGCCGCCGGCCTTATATTATAAAAGATAAAGAACTGAACTACGAACTGGAAGTCGGCAATAATTATATTTTAAGCCCGAAAGATTTATGCGCTATGCCTATAATAGACAAAATTTTATCATCTAACATAGACTCAATAAAAATTGAAGGCCGTTCAAAGTCGCCTGAATATGTTGACATTGTTGTTAGGTGTTATCGTAAAGCGGTTGACGCATATTATGATAATAAACTAAGCGAGCAGCTTAAAAATGAGCTTTTAGCAGAATTAAAAACTGCATACAACAGAACCTTCAGCACTGGCTTCCTAGAATCTTTCCCGTTAAACGAATGGGCAACCTCTGAAGGCAACGAATCTAAAGTCAAGAAAGAAGAAATCGGCATAGTTTTAAACTACTACAAAAAAAGCCAGGTTGCGTTAATCAAGGTCACAGCCAACAGTTTTAAGCTTAACGACACCTTACTTTTCACTGGCAACAAAACCGGCGTGGTAAGGCAGGTTGTCAACTCGATCATGTTAAACGACAAAAACGTGGATATCGCCCAAAAAGGTGATATTGTAACAGTTAAGGTTTTAAACTTGGTTAGAGAAAATGACAAAGTCTTCAACTTGCGTCAGGGTCTTTAATTAAAAAAGAGACAACTGCCAACAGTATTAGCACCAACCCAGCTAATATTGTGTTATAGTTAGATTTTTTCGCTGGCGCTTCTGGGTGTAATTTTAGCATAGACATGTAACGGTTTAAAAGTGCGGTTTCATCAACTTCTAGTGCTGAAAGTTTCATATACTCTTGCTTGCTTGCCTCCAATATAGCATCACAGTTTTTTTGTTCATCGCATACACCTGAATCAAGTTTATAGAACTTACAACACGTATCCTCACATTGTTTATCATTATTACAATAATCATAATTATAGACAAACAACCCTGTTAT
>RFJO01000015.1 GCA_003694495.1 Candidatus Woesearchaeota archaeon | reverse complement strand
TGGTGTGGTGGATGATGTAGTTTTTAAGGAATGATTATTTTAGCTGGTCAAATTTTTCTTTTAATTTGCGTTCCTTCCAATAAACTGAGTGTGAAGCTAGTTTTTCAAACAAAGCTATGGCAATGCTTGAAGTGTTTAACCCGTTAGAAATGGTTTTTGCGTCTTCTAAACATTGCTGCATTAATTTTAAGTTGTGTTTCCTGGCAGCTTCTTCAACTTCTTTCTCTTCTTCATCGGTTAAACTAACTTCTATCCAAACTGGATACTTATCTTTAGTTTTAGGAAAACTTTTACTAAATGCCATTTTTCCATTCCTTGTATTTTGGGTAACTAAACAAATGTTCACTTATAGAGTCGCCGTTTGATACACAGTAAATTGCTTCAGAAATCATTTCAGCTAAAGATAAAACCGTAATGTTGGGGTATTGGTCTCTGTTAAGTATAGGGATGCTGTTTGTTGTGACAAGTTCTATGCCGGCAGACCATAATTTGTCTTTGGCATCTAAGCTTAAAATGGGATGGGTTACAGCAGCGTAAACTTTGTTTGCACCTAAGTTGCGTATATTTTTAGCGCATGTTATCAGTGAACCGCAAGTGTCTGCCATGTCGTCAAGAATGATAGCGTTCTTGCCTTTTATATCATAGCCTACAGGTATTAACATGTCGCCAACTTCACCTGGTTTTAGCCTTTTTTTTGAACCAATGCAAACCTTTAAATTGCCTAACCATTTTGCAAGTTTTCTTGCACGCTTGTCGCCGCCAGCATCAGGGGACCATACGCTCCATTCGCTTAAATCTTCAAAATTGTTGTCAAAGTATTCTGCAAATAATACTTCAGCGTATAAAGCGTCAAAAGGAATCTTGTAAAATCCTTGTATTTGTTCAGAGTGAGGGTTGAAATTGATGATCCTGTCAGCGCCGGACTCTTCTGTAAGCTTGGCAAGAAGGCTTGCAGCAATAGGTACTCTTGGCTTATCTTTTTTGTCAGAACGTTGGTATGGCATGAAAGGCATTATGTTGCTTATATTGTTTGCAGATGAACGGCGAAGCATGTCGTTGATTAAAAAGAGTTCCATATAACTTTGATTTACGTTTGATTCTAGACCGGGAGAAATGCCTTTTTTTACGTCCCATTGGCGTTCAATAGTGTAAGGAGATTTTATTACGAAAACGTCTCTGCCCCTAACATTCGTGAGACCTTGAACATCAATTTCGCCGTTGTTAAAAAGATTTAGGTACATGTCGTCAGGGTTGAAGTGCTTTAACCCGCCGTGCATGAACCTTTTGCTTAAATGATTGTATATATCTTTTGCTAGTTCTAAACTGCCATAGTCGCATAATAATAGAATTTTTTTGAATTCTTCTTTGGACATAGTACAAGAAATAATATAGGACTATAAAAAATTTATTATAATAATTGTTGAATTCTTTCAATGTGTTCGGCAATCTTCTCGCCGTTTTCAGTTAAGGCAATTGTTTTAATCCTGCCCTGTTTTTCAAAACTGACAAGCTTGGCTTTTTCCATTTCTTGAAGAATTTTTACAGCGTGAGAATATGTGCAGTCAACCTCTTTGGCTAAAACACTACCATACTTGTTGCGAGTGTGTTTTCTTAAAGCAACTAAAATCATGGCAGGTTTTTTTCTAAAAAAAACTTCGAAAATTTCTTTCCCTTTTTTTGGCATTTTTTATATCCCCCAATGTTTATGTTGTAATATATAGGTTCAAAGCTTTGTTTATAAAACTTTTGTTTTGCTTTGACTAACTTAATTTTAGTTAAACTAAATTTGTATTTAAACCTTGTGGTGATTTTTAAGAGAATTAGAAAAAGCTTAAATAATACTTGGACATTATTTCTAAAAGTATGTTAGACATAAACTTATTTAGGCAAAACCCTGACATTGTAAGGCAAAATCTTAAGAGAAGAAAAGACGAAGAAAGGTTGAAACAAGTTGATGAAATAATTAAACTTGATAATGGTTGGAGAAGGAAAAAGGTTGAGGTTGATAATTTAAGATCTAAAAGAAATGAACTTACCAAGAAAATCCAAGAATTGAAAAAACAAAAAAAAGATGCTCAGGATATTATAAATGAAGCGAGAGAAGTCGGCGAGCAACTTAAAGACGCGGAAGAACTTATGTTATTTTATAAACAAAAACTTGATGCATTGCTTAAATCAATGCCTAACATAATGCACGAATCTGTGCCTTATGGTAAAGATGATACTGAAAATGTTGAAGTGAAAAAATGGGGCGCGCCAAGGAAGTTTGAATTTGAACTAAAATCTCATGTGGAACTTGGTGAAAACCTAGGATTGTTAGAGTTTGATAAAAGTGCAAAGATATCAGGAAGCGGGTTTTATTTTATGAAAGGAGATTTGGCTTTACTTAACCAAGCTTTGATAAGGTTTGCTATAGACCATATGATGAGAAAAGGTTACTTGTATGTTGAACCGCCATTAATGATAAGAAGGAAACCGTATGAAGGCGTAACTGACTTAAATGATTTTGAAAATGTTATGTACAAAATTGAAAATGATGACCTTTACATGATTGCAACTTCTGAACATCCGTTAGTGTCACAGTATATGGATGAAGTTTTAAGCCCGGATGAGTTGCCAATAAAACTTTGCGGGTATTCAATGTGTTTTAGAAGAGAAGTAGGTAGCCACGGTATTGATACAAAAGGGTTGTATAGGACACACCAATTTAACAAGGTTGAACAAGTTGTAATTTGCAAGCCTGAAGATTCTTGGGAATTGCATAAGGAAATTGTACAAAATACTGAAGATTTTTTTCAAGCACTAGAGTTGCCTTACAGGATTGTTAACATATGTACAGGGGATCTTGGGATAGTAGCAGCGAAAAAGTATGACATTGAAGTGTGGATGCCGAGGCAAGGCAAGTATGCTGAGGCTGGTTCAGCTTCAAATTGTACAGATTATCAAGCAAGAAGGCTTAACATTAAATATGGACAGGAAGGTGGAGAAAAGTTTTTGGTGCATACATTGAACAATACGGTGGTTGCTACGTCAAGAGCATTAGTGGCTATAATGGAAAATTATCAAAATGAAGATGGGACTATAACAGTGCCAAAAGTCTTGGTGCCTTATATGAACGGAAAAACTTTAATTAAGTAACTTTGGCCAGTGTTCTTCAGCGAGAATGTAACCAATGCAATTTTTTGAACCGCATTTGCATGGGTGATCTTTGTAAGAGTCTAAGTCATAACCATAATTGTATGTTATCTCTTCGCCTTTCTTTATATCTTTTATTGCAACAATCCAAATGCGGTTGTTAATAATTTGGGTTTCACAGTTTGGGTTGCAGGAATGGTTTATGTATTTTGCATCGTTGTAAGGAACATCACCATCAATGTCATACCTGGAATTAAGCTCGAAAATGTAAACTGCACCTTGGTCAGGATTTTTTTTGTGTTTGTTAAGCTTTTTTAATGCGCGCTTTTCAGCTTCCTTCTTAGTTATTTTTTCTCCAACATATTCTATAACCTTTGTACCTTTAGCAATATCTCTAGAAGCGAAAACACCTTTGTTATGGATTGAAGATTTTTTTATTATAATCATTTTTTAAAAATCTGAAGCTAACTTATTTATAAAATTTTTTGTCAAATCTAAGAAAAATATATATATAAGTATGATATTGTAAGATTGTGAAAATTCTTTTACAAAAAAGTGGTGAATTAAATGAATGAAATAAATAGAAGAGGTTTTATTAAAGGTCTTATTGGTGCAACTTCATTAGTGGCACTTGACAGTTTACTTCAAGGTTGTGAAGTTCAACCAAGTTATGTTGACAATGTAACTTTTCCAGCGCAGAAGCATCCTGGATATTATGAAAATAATAATAATTCTTTAGCTGATGGGAAAGTGGCAAGCATACAAGAAAGTGTAGAACTAATAAGAGTTGACTCAATTTATCAAAAGTATGTAGAAGATAAACCAACATGTGAGGTTAAAAAACTGAGGTGGCATGGTTCAGGCACAGTTGTAACACAAGATCAAATGTATTATTATGTGCTTACGGCAGGCCATGTCGCATTGGCGGAGAAAGAAAGAAAAGATATTTTTGGAAATACCTATAAACTCGCAAGGCAAAGGATACATTTGCCTTATAAAAATGTTAACCTTGAACTGCTTGCAGGAGAACTAAATGATAATTTGGATTTTGCTTACCTTCGTTGTCCGAGGGTTGACAATCTAAAGGTTATGAATGCTAAAATTGGTGATTCAGATAAGCTAATGGTGAATGATATGGTGTACGCTTTCGGTTATCCATTATCAACAGGCAACTCTGTTACAAGTGGAATTGTAAGTTGCACTTATCATAAAGAACCTGAAAAGAAAAAAACTAAAGCTAAAGTCCATAATGAACAATTCTTGTTTTCTTCACCAATATCGCCAGGTAACAGCGGTGGGCCAGTGTTCGCTATACAAAAAGGTGAATTGTATTTGGTAGGGGTGGCAGTGGCATCATATGTATATGGCCAAAATATGAATATAGCAATAAAAATAAATGATATATTAAGAAAAATAAGGTAACAAAAAGATTTATATATAAATGGCTAATTTTAATTGGTAAACTGGCGATAGTAGTTTAATGGTAGAATGGAGGACTGTGGATCCTCAGAAGCGGGTTCGATTCCCGCCTATCGCCCTTCATAAAAACAAAAAATATATAAATAAAACTGGTTTCCTGAGAAGAAGAATGGGATTAACTAATAAAAGATCAAAGAGAAAAGTTACTGGTGGAAGATACATTGAAGCTAGAAAGAAGAGAGTTAAGGAAAAAAGAAGTTTACCAGTATTAACAAAAATCGGCGAGAAAGTTAAAAGGGTTAAAAGGACTTTAGGTGGAAGTAATAAACAAACTCTTCTTAAAGCTGATAAAGCTAATGTTTTTGACCCTAAAACTAAAAAAATGAAAGTTGTAAAGATTAATTCTGTTCTTGAAAACTTGGCAAATAGGCATTTTGTAAGAAGAAATATTATTACTAAAGGTGCAATAATTGAAACTGAATTGGGAAAAGCTAAAGTAACTTCAAGGCCAGGCCAAGAAGGAACAATAAATGCTGTTTTAATCCAGT
>RFJO01000014.1 GCA_003694495.1 Candidatus Woesearchaeota archaeon | reverse complement strand
TCTTTTCTTTTTCTTTACTGGTTTCTTCTTTGCAACTTTTTTCTTAGCTGCTTTCTTTACCGGCTTCTTTGCTACTTTTTTCTTTACTGGTTTCTTCTTAACAACTTTTTTCTTTGCTGCTTTCTTTACTGCTTTTTTCTTTACTGGTTTCTTCTTAACAACTTTTTTCTTTGCTGCTGGTTTCTTTTTAACTACTTTCTTCTTAGCAACTTTTTTCTTTGCAGTTTTTTTAACTGCTTTCTTTGCTGGCTTAGCTCTTCTTATTAAAGGCATATTTTATCACCTCTTTTTTATAGTAAAACTTAAGATTAAATATTATAAAAAGTTTTTGCACTTAAAATAATCTTACAAAATTAGTATAAATAATGTTTTCAGTTTCTTTTTGATCTAAACCCTTAAGCTCCGCTATCTTGTTAACAACAACTTTTACGTTCACCGGTTCATTACGCTGGCCTTTGTTATGAGACAAAAACGGACTGTCTGTTTCTGTCAAAAGCCTTGACACGGAAACTCTTTTTGCCAACTCCTGCAATTGTGATGAGTATGTTATTATGGGTGGTATGGAAAAGTAGTAGCCATTGTCTTCTGCACGTTTTGCAAGCTTTAGCTTGCCCATGAATGTGTGAAGCACAACCTTTTTAACGTTTGATGATTCTAATGTGTCTAACACTGCTTCTTCTGCCATGCGAGTGTGAACAATGACTGGAACGTTAAGTTTTTCAGCAACAGCAAGCATTTTTTCAAACACGGATTTTTGTTCAGACAAAGATGATAAATGCTTCAAATCTAAACCAATCTCGCCAATTGCTACAGGTTTTGATTTTAAGATGTATTTGACTTCTTTATCAATTTGTTCGTCAGTTAGTTTTATGCCGTCTGTTGGGTAAAGCCCTAACGCAGGCTTAACTATAGAATACTTGTCTGCTAGCGCCATGGTGAGCCTGTTGCTTTCAGGGTTAACGCCGTTAGAAATTATGGTAACTACGCCGTTGTCAGTTGCCCTGGATATAACATAATCTAAATCTTCACTAAACTGTTCAAAGTCTAAATGCGCGTGTACGTCAACAAACATAAGCAATAAATAAACTAAACTTACTTAAAAGGTTTACTTTAAATTTTAAAAAGCTATATAAATAAACTCAATCTTGCAAAAATTATGAAGAACATTTATATTGTGGCACAAGAGTTTCATACAGCCGGGAACTGTGGAGCGTTAGCAAGGGTTATGAAAAATTTTAACTGCAACAACCTTGTTTTCCTTAACCCTAAATGTGATTATCTTTCCAAGGAAGCCATGGACAGGGCAACCCATGCAAAAGATGTATTAAAAAATGCAATAGTGATAGACAAGTTTGAAGATGTGTTAAAAAAGTTTGATTATGTTGTCGGAACAACAGCAATGATCGGAACGGATTATAATATCCCAAGATTGCCTATTACGCCGGAAACGTTTGCAAAAAAACTAACCAATAAAACTTATGCAATAATTATCGGAAGGGAAGGGGAAGGTATGAGTAATGAAGAAATTAAAAAATGTGATTTTAGCGTAACAGTTCCTTCATCAAAAGAATATCCTGTGATGAATGTTTCACATGCTGCTGCGATTATATTGTATGAACTGTTTAAACATTCAAAAGAAGAAGCCATCTCGGATAAAATTACTTACGCTTCACTAAAAGATAAAGAAGTGTTGCTGAAACTTATCAATGATGCAATACAAAAAATGGATTTTAATGATGATTTTAGAAGACGGACGCAAAAAATTGTATGGAAGAGGGTTGTGGGTAAAGCAATGCTAACAAAAAGGGAAGTTTATTCTTTGTGCGGTTTTTTTCAAAAAATAAAATGAAACTGTTATTTTATCTATCAGGCGAAAATTTAGAACTTGCAAAAGAAGAAGTGTTGGCGCTAACCCATATGAAAAAGTATAAACAATATGGACGGGTTGTGTTGCTAAATACAAAAAAGTTTGACTTTTCAAGGTTGGCGTTTACAAAAAAAGTTTTGAAACTTGTTTTTGTCAGCTCGGAAAAAGAACTTGAAAAGAATGTTAAAAGAGTAAACTGGCAAAGGAATTATAAAAAAGATTATTGCGTGAGGGCGCACGGGCTGGATGAAAAAAAATTGGCCGACTTAATTTGGTATAAACTGAAAGAACCTAAAGTTAACCTGAAAAATCCTAAAACATTGTTTGAATTTTTTAAAGTTGAAAAAAGGGTTGTTTGCGGACAATTAATTGAAGTGACAGGCAAGGGGTTTAAGCAAAGAAGACCTGATCTGAGGCCAGGGTTTCACCCGAGCAGCATGGTGCCTAAACTGGCAAGAGCGTGCGTTAACTTGTCCTCAATAAAACCTAAACAAAAAATGTATGACCCTTTTTGCGGCACGGGGGGCATGATGATTGAGGCAGGGTTGATTGGGTGCAAAGTTGTTGGGTCTGACTTGAGTGAAAATATGCTAAAAAAAGCAAAACTTAATCTCGACCATTTTAATATAAAAAATTATAAACTGTTTAAGGCTGATGCCACTAAAACTAATGTGAAATGTGACGCGATTGTGACTGACCCGCCGTACGGGAAAGCGTCAGCGTTGTTTAAAACTGATAGAGTGGAGTTGTATGAAAACTTTCTTAAAAATGCTTACAATTTCATGAAAAATGGTTCTAAGCTTGTTATGGTGTTGCCTAACACGATCAAGTTTAAAACGCCGTTCAAAAAAATAAAAACAATAGACTATTATGTGCATCATTCAATGACGAGAAGGATTTATATAATGGTCAAATAAGCGCTATGAGCAAGATAAAAATCTTAACTATCCAGTTGAACAACTTTACAATCCACGGCCATAAGTTGATGAAGATTAATAATAAACAAATCCAACTTACAATTGCGAATATTCTCAACGCCACTCTCTTATCCTTAAATATAGCCAATGCTGTTGTCATGAACATCCTACCACCGTCTACCGGGCCTAAAGGTAATAAGTTAAACAAGCCTACGCCGATGTTTATCAAGAATAACCACATTATCAAAAGGTTGAACCACATGAAAACCTTTACCCATACCTCTTTGCCTTTATACTTTTCTTTAACATCTTTTTTTTGCTGAAATCCTGTAACGCCCATGAAACCGCGGCTTTTATTTTCAGGGTTTGCAGCTGCAACTAAAGAAAAATTACCCTTGTCTGTTGAAATGTAAACTTCATCGCCAGGCTTGATTTTTGTAGTAACATTCAAAAATCCTATAAAGTCTTTTGTAGGCTTGTTGTTTATGCTTAAAATTGTAAAAGGCAAATCAACCCCAGACTTTTCTGCAGGGTAGCCTTCAAGGTAACCATTAACAGTAATACCAGCAGGCAAATAAAACGATGCTGCAATCGGCGCGGTTATGTTGCTTAAAATCAACAAAAACAGAAAGCCTAAAACTATGTTTGAAAATGGGCCTGCTGCAAACACAGACAGTTGCTGGATTAAGGGTTTCTTGTTCAACTGTTTTTCGTCAGGCTCAACAAAGGCAGCAAGTATGGGGCCCAAGAAAGCAAAACCTGAACTTTTGATTTTAATCTTATGCGTCCTGGCAAGCATGCCGTGAGAAAATTCGTGCACTATGGCTACGATGAAGATTGCAATGATCCAGTGCCAGAAAGATAAAGTTGGCGCGCCGGGGATGTGTACCCCTGGCAAAACCGGAGCAAGAGGAGGTTGTGCGCCTGGCTTGTACAAAAATTTTAATGTTTCTTTTATTAAAAAAAAGAAAATGAAAATCATGCCGGCAAAGCCAACAAACGTGCCGAAGTATCCAACAACTTTCATAAACCTTGGAAACTTTTGTGCAATCCTGTCCATCAAATTTATGCCGAGCTTTGTTTTATATAACGCAAATACTTTGGATTGTATAGTAAACCTTTTCTTGTTTTTGAAAAAAAAGATTAGCAAAATTCCGTAAAAAACAATTATCGAAATTAAATCAATATTGACCATTAAATAAGACACCCTCGGAAGGGTGCCATCACCTCCTCTTTTTTAGTTGTATGATCATTTACCTTTCTTTATAGGTCTGAAAGCTTTACTGCCACAATTTTTGCATGAAATCTTTCCCTGAATAATACGATTAATATCAGTCCTAACCTTAGTCTTACAATTCTTGCAAACAAAGACTCTTTTGAATAGCCTGTTCATTGCTGGTTCGTGTTTTGCCATTTTATTTTACCTGTCTTAAGACTTTTTTACCCAATACTGTCCAATAAACAACTTCAGCGTTTTCAGTGACCTGGCCTTGAAGTTCTTCCGGAATCTCCAAGTCAAATGATTCGTATGTTTCAAGGTCCATAACGTTAGCCACGTTGCCTTGTACAGACAATACCTGGGCGCTCTTTTTTTCTACGATTGGCACTTGTACATTGTCGGATGCAGGCATGACTTTTATAATCTTTTTGTCTTCAAAAAGACCAACAGCCTCAATCCTGCATTTTGCTGCACCATGTTTGCCAGTCTTTGATTTTTGAACGTTTTTTACAACGCATGGCACATTGTCAAAGACAACATAATTGCCAACCTTAATACTCCCTGCGCTTTCATTTTTAGTGTCCATGCATTAAGAAAAATCTATGCTATTTATAAAGATTACGGCTATAACCTTTTAAGAACATCCTTCAACGCCTTTGCTGGGTCAATATCATCCTTTTGTTTCAATTTGCCAGATTTCTTTAAAACTTCTTCCAACAACCTGTACTTGTCCTGAAGGTCTTTAATGTTGCGCTGTAAAACCTTGTTCTCTTGTTCCAACTCAAACAATTCCTTGGCAAGATATGCTAAAGCGCACCAAATCTGGCCATTTGCAGTGTTCTTAGCTTTCTTATAAGCATTACGTTGTTTAACTGATTCAGAAATTATTATCTCAAGATGCTCCCTTAAAATGGGATCAACATCGTCACGCCATGTGCCCATATACTTATATTATAATACAAAATCATATATAATAGTTTCTATATGGTAGTTATAACCCTATTGCCCCAAACATGGATGGATAAATCCCCAATCTTGTTAAGAACATGGCCAAACTCGTCCAACACTTTTGATTCAATTTCTCTTAAATAAAATAGTTCGTTGTTAACGTCCTTATGTTGAGGAGCTATGAAAATTAAGTTGAATTTGTCAGTGCCGTTGTTGAAGTTTAAACAGCTTTTCTGAACAGTCTTTTCAAATAAACAACCTAAACTGCCTAAAGTGTCATCTGTAAACTCCTGGAGGTATGACAAAAATTCATCCCCAGTATTGTCATAAAGCAACATTTCGCATAAGTAATGCAAATGGTCTTCAAAGTTTTTTTGCGACCTAACTAAATCAAAACATGCACCAAACAACCCAAAATATTTTGTTTCCATAACTAACGTTAACCAGTTATAATCACCATGGCTGCAAAAACTCTTTGACATTAAGTTTTCAACATCGGAGACATAATCATCTTTAACAGAAGACTTAGAAACTTGTTGGCATAAGTTGTAACATTGTGCGCCCCAACGGCTAAACATTCTTACCGTGTTTTCTAATGCCAAAAATATATTTTCATCTTGGGCGTTGTCTATCAATACATTATATTCAACTGCTTTAGTGAAAGATTCCTCAAGAATCTTAAAATATGTATATGCTAACCCGTCATAAATGTCTTCATTATCGTACTTTGTCCGGGCAAACCTTTTATGAAACTCTTCGTGCGTTATAGATCCTAAATCATTTTCCTTAGTATAATATGTTTGGTTTGTGCCTTTCTGATACGCAGCAGCGTAACCTGTCCTTGCAGTATATAACCCGTAACCAGAAAGATGTTCAGCAACAAAGTTCCTTACCTCTAAAGCAATCTCAGAAAATTTTCCAGTGCCTATGACTTGTGTTTCTAAATTTTGTGGCGCTCCAAAACTGTCCGAGCCGAGGATTATGCCTAAGTATGTTTGCATAAGGGTAGAACATTTTATGCTTTTATAATAGTTTTCAAAAAACTTATAAAGAAAACAACTTTTCTTCATCCTATGGCACAAAAAGTCAAGAAAGGAGATTTTGTAGAGATTGTGTATGTGGGAAGAGAAAGTAATACAAAAACTATATTTGACCTGAACGATGAAGAAGTTGCAAAAAAAGAAAATTTGTATAATCCTAACCAAAAATATGAGCCCAGTGTTGTGTGTGTAGGCAAAAGGGATGTAATTGAAGGGTTGGATGATGCGCTGGAAGGAAAAGAAGTCGGGCAAAAGTTTAAACTGGTTATCCCGGCAAAAAAGGCGTTCGGTGAGGTTGACAGAAGGCTTATACAGCTTGTATCATTGGCAAAGTTCAAAAAGGAAGGTATGCCTTTCCCTGGCATGCAAGTTAACGTCAATAATATGATAGGTGTTGTGAAAACTGTTTCTGGAGGGAGAGTTATGATTGACTTTAACCATCCTTTGGCTGGAAAAGAGGTTGAGTATGAAGTTGAAATAAAAAGGGTCGTGACTGATGATAATGAAAAGCTTAAATCATTCTTTAAAATGTACCTTAACATGGAACCTAAATTAAATATTAAAAATAATAAGGCAGAAGTTGAAATGGATGTGCCTGATAATTTTAAAGACCAAATTGTGAAAAGCATCAAAGAAAGAGTACCTTCCATAAAAGAAGTTGTTTTTAAAAATCAGCCAAAAAAAGAATAAATTATTTAAATGGATAGCATATTCCTAATCCTGAAATCTTTATTATTAAAATAAGGGGGAAAAAAGATGGAAAGTATTTTTCGTGAAGCAAATAGAACCGAAATGAATGAAGCTGATTCTTATGGTAATGCTAAAGGACCAATGGGGCCTAAACTGCAAACTCATGTTAAGAGGAACCCTATTGATGAAGAACTTGAACAGTTGATTGCAAAACAAAAAGCTAAGATTAAAGTTGTTGGTTGCGGCGGGGGAGGTAATAATTCTATCAATAGAATGTCAGAAGTGGGCATTGTAGGGTGTGAAACTTTGGCAGTTAACACTGACGCGCAAGATTTGTTGTACACTAACGCTGACACAAAAATCCTAATTGGTAAAGAGCTTACCCAAGGGCTTGGAGCCGGGTCAATCCCGCAAGTTGGTGAAGAAGCTGCAAGGGAAAGTGAACAAGAAATTAAGCAAAAACTGCAAGGCGCCGACATGGTTTTCATAACCTGCGGTCTTGGAGGAGGAACTGGTACAGGTTCAGCGCCGGTTGTTGCGGAAGTTGCTAAAAAGTGCGGGGCGTTGACCGTAGCGATAGTTACAATACCTTTTGAAATGGAAGGGGCAAGAAGGTATGAAAACGCGCTTATAGGGTTGGAAAAGCTTGAGGCTATCGTAGACACGCTTATAGTTATACCTAATGATAAGTTGTTAGAACTGGCGCCGGATTTGCCGTTGCATACTGCGTTTAAGGTTGCTGATGAAATCCTGACAAATGCAGTTAAAGGTATAGCTGAACTAGTTACCAAGGCAGGGTTAGTAAACCTGGACTTTGCTGACATTAGAGCTGTAATGGGTAAAGGCGGAGTGGCAATGATTGGGATTGGCGAGTCTGATTCTGAACAAAGAGCTGTTGAAGCTGTCGAAAAAGCTATCAATAACCCGTTGCTTGATGTGGATATTACTGGCGCAAACGGGGCCCTTATAAATGTTGCAGGCGGGTCAGACATGACATTGGAAGAGGCTAGGAAGGTTGTTGAAACCATATCCGAAAAACTTGATGAAGATGCAAGAGTGATATGGGGTGCGCAGATTTCGCCTGACCTTGATAAGACTATAAGAACATTGTTGATTGTTACAGGCGTAAATTCGCCGCAAATATTTGGTCCGAGAAGAAAACATAACTCTGACGCGAAAGAAGAATTACAAAATGACTTAGGGATAGAGTTCGTGGACTAAATATAGTAATCTTTATAAATAAGCCTATTTTCTTATGCTTTGTTCAAATGAATAAAAGTAAAACGTATTGGATAAAATTGAAAAGCTTTATAAAGGAGTGTAAAAGAGTAGTCCAAGTTACCAAAAAGCCTAGCATGAAAGAGTTTAAGATGATAGTTAAGGTTACTGGACTAGGAATAATAATTATAGGGTTTATAGGCTTTTTAATTTCAATAACTGGAACATTGTTAGGTATATGAAAATGGAAGAAGAACCACAAATATATGCTTTAAGAACAACGGCGAACAGGGAAGATCAAGTAGTAGATTTTGTTTCTTCTCATGTTTTGAAGAAAAAATTGGATGTATATGCTATATTAAGACCTCACGGTATGAGGGGTTATGTATTTCTAGAAGCAAAAGACAGGCAGTCTGCAGAAGAAGCATATTTTGGAGTGCCTTACGCAAAGGGTTTGCTGAGAGAGCCTGTCAAGTTTGAAGAAATTGAACCTATGCTGGAACAGGTTAAAATACAAATTAATATTCAAAAGAATGATATTGTTGAAATCATATCTGGACCTTTCAAAAGGGAAAAAGCTAAAATTAAGAGGATTGACCCACAAAAAGAAGATGTTATCGTGGAGCTGTTAGAAGCTGCTGTGCCTATCCCTATTACATTAAAGATAGATGCAGTTAAAGTTATCAGAAGGGACGGACAAGAAGAGGAAGAAAAGTAAGATTTATTAAGGAGTTGGGATTTTCATACTAAAAAACCAATGATTTAATAGGAGGTTTAAAAAATGGCAGAAAACGAATTACAGGAAAAAGCGTTCGAAGTTATCGAAATTGCTAAACGTTCTGGTAAAATAAAAAAAGGTTCAAATGAAGTAACCAAAGCTGTAGAAAAAGGTATAGCAAAACTTGCTGTGGTTGCAGGGGATGTTAACCCTGCTGAGATTGTTATGCATATTGAACCTTTGTGCAAAGAAAAATCTGTACCTTTCATTAAAGTTTCAAGCAAAGATGAACTTGGAACTGCTGCAGGGTTGCCAGTTTCAACAACTGCTGTGGCTGTAATTAATGAAGGTGATGCTAAGGCACAACTTGAAAAGCTAGTTAAAGAACTAAACGCAACTGAATAAAAATGGCAAAAAAAGATAAAACCAAAAAGGAAGATTCATCAAAGTCCTTGTTTTCAACGGCTTTCCCTGCAAGGGTTGAAGAAGTTGTTGGAAGGACTGGTACAAGAGGAGAAGCTACACAAGTTAGGTGCAAAGTTCTTGAAGGAAGAGATGCTAACAAGGTTTTAATAAGAAATGTAAAAGGCCCAGTAAGAGTTAAAGATATATTGATGCTTAGAGAAACAGAAATTGAAGCTAGAAAACTTGGAAGAGGTGGAAGGTAATGGTTAAGTGTACATTTTGCAGCAAGGAAATTGAAAAGGGTACAGGCACTTTGTTTGTGTATAAAACCGGCAAGGTTGCAAACTTCTGCTCAACTAAGTGTGAAAAAAACATGCTTAAGCTGGGAAGAAAAGCTAGAAACCTTAAATGGGCTTCCAAGGAGAAAAAATGATAGAGGCAACGTTAGTTCTTATTAAGCCGGACGGTGTCATGAGAGGGCTTATTGGAGAAATTATTAAAAGGTTCGAGCAGAGAGGGCTTAAGATTGCCGGCCTGAAAATGGTCAGGGTAGATGAAGATTTTGCAAAGCAACATTACATTGAACATGTTGACAAGGATTTTTATAAAAGCCTTGAAGAGTTTATAACCTCTGGGCCTGTTGTTGCAATGGCAATCGAAGGCGTTGACGCTGTTGAGTTGGTAAGAAAAGTTGTCGGCGCAACTGAGCCTAAGTCTGCGTTGCCGGGAACCATAAGGGGAGATTATGCGCATGTGTCGTATGCTTATGCGGATAAGAAAAAAATCTCAATAAAAAACCTTGTGCATGCTTCAGGAAATAAAGAAGATGCAGAACGTGAACTGAACTTGTGGTTCTCAATTGAAGAATTGCATAGTTACCCTAATGTGCACGAACTGCACACTATGTAAATTTTTATATTTTTTTATCTATATCTAAAGCCAAATTCTTAAGATCATTAAAAAAGTCTATTGCGTCTTTCTTAAGTTTTTCAATTAAAGAAGCAAGATCTTTTGTTCTTAACATGTATTTGTTTCGCTTTGAAACTACTAACCCAGAATCCATGAGCCTGTTAAGATGATGTATAACAGTGCCACGGCTTAAGTTTAACTTGTATGCTAGCTCGTCGCTTGACAAACCCTGCTCAAACTTTGCAGCTTTAAGCAATTCAACAAATATCCTATAACATGATTTTTCCTTATCCCTTACATTAAACAGCCCCAACGACTGGGAAAAGTTTTGTATGTCCTGGTTAATGTTGTTTGCAGGAGATTTACGGATTTTTATGATTGTAATTTTCTTGAATGTGCTTATCATAGATAATATATAATGCAAACCTAGTATAAATAGATTTTCATAAAAACAAAATGTTTATATCTAATTTCTTACACTAAAATACTTAACTATGATAAATTTTAGCATCATATTTACTGTGCTGACAGGCTTGATTATATTTATATACGCAATTGAACATTTTAGTAAAGAAATACTTGCAGCGTCTGGAGAAAGGTTTAGAAATCTTTTAAGAAGATTAATAAAAAACAGATTTAGCTCAACTTTTGTAGGGATTATATTTACTGCGCTAGTTCAATCAAGCACAGCAACAACGGTAATTACTGCAAGCCTGGTTTCTGCCGGGTTAATTTCTTTTGCACAAAGCCTGGGGATTATCTTTGGAGCAAACATCGGCACAACGATAACTGCACAACTTATAGCGTTAAAATTAACATCATTTGCACCTTACTTTATAGTTATAGGCTTTTTTATAAGCATATTTGGAAAAAATTATAAGTATGTAGGCAAGGTTTTGTTCTATTTCGGGTTAGTTTTTTTCGGGCTAACATTAGTGTCAGATGCTATAGCGCCATTGAAAAATGATCCGGCAATAATTAACATGTTCGCAAACACGTCAAACATGTTTTTTGCACTTATTGCAGGTTTCATATTTACAGTAATTGTCCAATCAAGCTCTGTAACTTCAGGTATTGTAATAATACTGGCAACCAACGGGCTTTTGTCTTTAG
The DNA here is from genome assembly GCA_003694495.1 of Candidatus Woesearchaeota archaeon. Classification (GTDB taxonomy): domain Archaea; phylum Nanobdellota; class Nanobdellia; order SCGC-AAA011-G17; family GW2011-AR17; genus J104. Next base: position 11,385 of record RFJO01000014.1, on the reverse strand, counting down.
AACAAAGCATACCTTTGCTGCTGGGGGCAAACATAGGGACTACAGCAACAACCTTGATAGCAAGCTCAAAACTAAACCTATTCGCAAAAAGGTCTGCAATGGCGCACGCGTTCTTTAACATTGGGGGAGCTTTACTTTTATTGCCTTTGATAAAGCCTTTTGTTAAATTGATAACATATTTGGGCGGAAGCACAGCACAACAAGTTGCAAACGCTCACACAATATTTAATGTAGGGGTAGCTCTGCTGTTTTTAATATTACTAACACCGTTTAAAAAACTTATAGAGTATATTGTCAAAGGCGATGAAGAAGAAATTTTGCTTGAACCAAAATATCTTAAAAACAGCTTGCCCAAGTCTACAAAAAAATCGTTTGAACTTATAGAGAAAGAACTGGCATATTCACTTGACACAACTTCAAGAATGTATGATAAAGCTATAGCCAACCTTAAAATGCCTACAGCTAAACTAACTAACCAGATTGAAAAGTTTGAGGCTTTAAGCGATTTGCTTGATGAAAAAATAGAAGTTTCTTTGTTAGAACTATCAAGGAGGGAGCTTGACGAAAATGAAGCTAAAAGGATAGTTATGCTGGTAAGACTTTCTAATGCTATCGAACAGTTGAGCGATTTTGCAGAGGATTTAAGCAACTTGCCTAAATCTGAAAATTTTCAGGCTTCAGAGGAAGCTATGCTTGGAATTGATTTAGTTTATGTGAAACTAAGAGATTATTTTGATCTTATTAACGATAATTTCCTTAACCTGAGAAAGAAAAAGATTGACATAAATATTGAATCAATCATTACAAAAAGCTATGCAAGGCATGTTAAAATTATTAAAAATAAAACAACTTATGCGCCTTCTTTATTTGTTGAATCATTGTCGTTGATGGAAGGTGCAGTAAACAAGCTTAAAGAAATTGCACACCTTTCCGTCAGTTATGAAGAGTTGAAAAGGAAATGAGGTTTTTCTAGAAAAAATATGTAACCTTATAACAGGAAACTACTTCTGAAAACCCCAATAAACCAAAAGATTTATAAATAAGTTTACTTAAATTAATCTTTGTTGACTTTAAATCAACAAGGTGAAAAAAATGGAAGATGCGAAGACAAAAATAAAAAAAGATGTTAAAAAAACAAAAAAAGAACTAAAACAAGAAAGTACAGAAGATAAAGCGAAAGAATACCTTAATCAGTTGCAGAGGTTACAAGCAGAGTTCATTAACTATAGACAAAGAGTAGAAAAAGAAAGATTAGAACTTATTAAATATGCAAAAGAAGAACTTATACTTAAACTTCTAGATGTTATGGATAATTTTGAAAGAGCTATAGATGCAATGAAAAATGCAAAAGATGTTAAATCCTGTATGCAAGGAGTTGATATGATTTTTGAACAGTTTAGAAAAGTGCTAGAAAATGAAGGGCTGCAAGCAATAAATGCTAAAGGGGAAATGTTCGACCCTTATCTTCATGAAGCACTGGCTAAAGAAGAATCTGATCAAGATGAAAATGTCATAATTGACGAATTCCAAAAGGGGTATAAATTGAAAGATAAGGTGATAAGGCCTGCAAAGGTTAAAGTATCAGGAGGTAAGAAAAATGAGTAAGATTATAGGTATTGATTTGGGTACAACTAACTCAGCTGTGGCTGTGATGGAAGGTGGTAAGCCGACAATTATACCGTCTGCTGAAGGTGGAAGGATTGTGCCGTCTGTTGTTAGCATAAAAAATGGAGAAATTATCGTTGGTGAAGTGGCCAAAAGGCAAGCTATCGTAAACCCTAAGCATACAATACGTTCAATTAAAAGACTTATGGGTACGAAAGAAAAAATTGAAGTTGACGGGAAAAAGTATACGCCAGAACAAATCTCGGCTATGATATTGCAAAAGCTTAAGGCAGATGCAGAAGCGTACCTTGGAACAAAGGTTTCAAAAGCTGTAATTACTGTACCTGCATATTTCGGTGATGCGCAAAGGCAAGCTACAAAGGATGCAGGGAAGATTGCAGGGCTTGAAGTTATGAGGATTGTTAATGAACCAACTGCAGCATCATTAGCCTACGGATTGGATAAGCAAAAAGAAGCGCACACTATATTGGTGTTCGACCTGGGAGGAGGTACGTTTGATGTTTCAATATTAGAACTTGGTGAAGGAATATTTGAAGTTAAGGCAACCTCTGGAGATAATCATCTTGGAGGGGATGACTTTGACCAGAAAATAATTGATTGGCTTGCTGAAGAGTTCAAGAAGGAACATAATATTGATTTAAGGGAAGATCCTATGGCGTTGCAAAGGCTAAAGGATGCAGCAGAAAAGGCTAAAATAGAATTGTCGTCAACAACGCAAACTTCTATAAGCCTGCCATTTATATCCTCTGACAGTAACGGACCTAAACACCTTAACTTTGAATTAACAAGGGCCAAGTTTAATGAGCTTACAGCTGACCTTGTAGAAAGAGTTGTTAAGCCTACAAAACAAGCGCTAAAGGATGCTAAGCTAAAACCTGAAGACATAAACAAAGTGTTGCTTGTTGGAGGGTCAACAAGGATACCGGCTGTGCAGGAAAAAGTTAAAGAGTTGCTTAACAAAGAAGGGGATAAGTCAGTTAACCCGGATGAGGCTGTTGCTTTAGGTGCAGCTATACAAGGTGGCATCTTAGGCGGAGACGTAAAAGATGTGCTGCTGCTTGATGTAACACCGTTAAGTTTGGGTATCGAAACTCTAGGAGGGGTGTGCACAAAGCTTATACCAAGGAACACAACGATACCTACAAAAAAGACCCAAATATTTTCCACAGCGGCAGATAACCAAACAGCAGTAACAATAAATGTTTTGCAAGGTGAAAGGGAAATGGCTGCAGATAATAAGTCTTTAGGAAGGTTTGACCTTGTAGGTATTCCGCCAGCGCCTAGAGGCGTGCCGCAAATTGAAGTTACTTTCGACATAGACGCTAACGGTATAGTGAATGTTTCTGCCAAGGACCTAGGAACAGGAAAAGAACAAAAAATAACAGTAACTGGTGGTTCTGGTTTGAGTGAAGAAGAAATAAATAGGATGGTTAAAGAAGCTGAAGAAAATGCTGAAGCAGACAAAAAAAAGAAAGAAGCTATAGAAGTTAAGAACCAGGCCGACACAATAGTGTACACGGCAGAAAAAACATTAAAGGAATATGGCGATAAAGTTGATAAAGAAACTAAAGAAAAAATTGAGAAAGCTGTAAACGAACTTAAAGAAGTGGCAGCAAAGGATGACACAGAAGCTATAAAGAAAAAAATTGAAGAAGTTAACAATGAACTGCAAAAGATTGGACAACAGATGTATCAGAAAGCACAAGCTGAAAATAAAACCGAAAACAAGAAGGATGAAGAAAAAGTAGTTGACGCAGAAGTTGAAGAAGAAAAGAAAGATTAAATAATCTTTCTTATTTTTTTAATTATAATGATTCCAACAGAAAAAGAGTGCATTGAACTTCAAAACAGGTTCCACATGTTCGAAAACATAAAAAAACATTCAGCAAAAGTGGCAAGGGTAGGTGTTTATGTGGCTCAATGTTTGGAAAATAATGGCTATGATGTTGATGTTTCAATTGTCAATGCTGCGGGTTTGTTGCATGACATAACTAAAGCGCACCAGCTTGTAAATGAAGCGTCAAGACGAAATGATTATCAACAATTGGAAATTTATGAAAGCTTATCTCCAGTCCCATTAAATGATGTGTTACAACAATGGAAAGATATGTGTAGTTTGTTGAATTTGAATGATGACCTTATACACCCTTATAGTGGTGCAAAGTTGTTAAGTTATCTAGGTTTTAGAGAAATCTCAGACATTGTGGAGAAACATATTGAACCTTTGGTGGAGATAAGCAATACTGGAGTAATATGCTATGCAGACAGGTTGGTTGGGCTTAACATTGTAACGTTAGATGAAAGGTTTGATTATATTGAACAAAAGTACGGCAATTATACACTAAGACGGCCATCAAAAGAACTAGAGAAAGTTTTATTAAGTGCTGCAAAGATTAAATTTGAAGATATTAAACAAAATTGTTGAAAATGACAAAGGATTATTATGAAATATTGGGTGTTGACAAGAATGCGTCTAAAGAAGAAATCAAAAAAGCTTACAAAAGACTTGCAAAAAAATATCACCCTGACCTAAACAAAGAAACAGGTTCAGCCGAAAAGTTTAAAGAAATAAACGAAGCTTATTCTGTGCTTAGTGATGATCATAAACGTGCAAACTATGATAGGTTTGGTAGTGCTGAAGAAAATTTTTCAGGGTTTCAGTCTTCCGGGTTTGAAGGTTTTGGAGAGGACATATTCTCAGATATATTTGAAAACTTTTTTGGGTCCTCACCGTTTGGAAGAAAAAGAAAACAGCAAGAACGTGGGAGAGATATAACATATACAATCGAAATTGATTTTGAAGACGCAGTGTTCGGTGCAAAAAAAGAAATTAGTTTTGAAAAGTATGTTAAGTGCGAGGATTGTGATGGTACAGGCTCAGAAGACGGAAAGATGCATAAGTGTAGCGAGTGCCATGGAACTGGCCAGGTGTACCAACAATTTAGGACGCCGTTCGGCATAATTAGGCAATCGGTAAGTTGTCCTGCATGTAAAGGCAAGGGCAAGGTCATAAAAAACAAGTGCAAAACTTGTCATGGTACCGGAAGAGTTAAACAATATAAAACAATAAAAGTCAACATTCCTCCAGGAGTTGAAAGTGGTACTACGTTAAGAATAGTTAATGAAGGTGAAGCAGGCAAAAATGGTGGGTTGCCTGGGCATTTGTACATTGAAATTTTAGTAAGGCCGCATAAGGAATTTAAGAGGGAAGGTAATGATATACATATTAATCTTCCAATAAGTTTTGCACAGGCAGCTTTGGGGGATGTTGTTGAAGTGCCAACCCTAGAAGGAAAAGTTAAAATGAAAATACCTTCAGGTACACAAAGTCATACTATATTTCGCTTAAAAGGAAAAGGTGTGCCTTACTTGCACAGTTCAGGCAGAGGAGATGAACTTGTGAAAGTTATTGTTGAGGTTCCGACAAAGCTTACAAATAAACAAAAAGAAATTATAAAACAATTGTCTAAAGAAAAACTTAAATCTGAAAAAAGTTTTTTCAGTAAAGTCAAAGACGCTTTACTGGATTAGTCATAATAATCATCGTTTAACAAATTTTCTTTTAGAGCATACAATGTTATAGCCCTTGAACAAGTATCACAATAACCGTAACGCTCTTTCATTGTGCTTAAGATTTTATCAATCTTTTCTTTTGTATCACCTTCAATGTTATCATAATATGGTGTACCCATTGTTTCTAAACCACGTTGGATGTTTTCTAAATCCATATACGTTTTCTTTTCCTCGAATAATGCTAATTCTAGCAGCTTATAAACAAAAGGCAAAGCCTTCCTTAGATTTCTGCGACCTTTAGCGTCAGGGTTGAGGTTGTCATACTCAGCTATTGATGCTATGACAAGTTGCCTAAATTCCTCTTTGGTTTCATCGTTAAATTCTTTATACTTATCGTCATCTAGTGTGTTAAATAAATCAGCTGCTGATTCAAACAACCCCTCCATGTAATCGATATATTCATACTCAATTTTATCATCAATTGGTTTGCCAACAGAATAAATTTTTTCCTTTTGAATGTTTTCTATATATTTTTCTACCTTATAATCAAGGTCTTCCTCTTTTACACCTAAAAATGCAAACTTAACTTCTCGTGCTATAACTCTTTTATAATATTCATTGACAACATAAATTAAAGCTATGTCTGAGTCATAGTAAGAACCTATAACTTTACTGTTTTGTTCTGCTATCTCTTTCAATCTCTTTTCAAGCTCTAAATGTTTAAAGAAATCCCTATCCTCTTTCAAAATCCTTTCAAGCTCATTTATAACTTTTAATGGATTAAGGCAATTGCTGCCTTCAAGAATCATTTTAAAAACATTCTGAATACGACGGGGTGACACGCCATAATTGCCTTCTTCCATAAATTCAATGCCCATCTCTAAAAATGGATTGGTTGCCCTCCTTAACTCTTTTCTAAAATTGTCATCAATTAGCCTTTTTTTATGATCTTCGATATATTCAAATTGATAATTTGCCAAACCTCTATAAATCTCAACTTTCTCTAATGGATCAATTTCATACAAATATTCTATCTGTTCTTCATCCAAGGTTGTTTCTTCTCTTGCTATGGGCTTGGATAACCTTGTAAGTACTGCCCATAATGCTGCAAGCTCTATTGTGTGAGGAGCAATGTGCTTATTTTTAGAAACTTTCTTAATGTCACGCTCATAAATCTTTTTCTCTTCGTCAACGTTTAAGATGTAACCAACATCAATCTTTTTAGTTCTGTCCATTAATGCGTCACTATACTTGTGAGCATTGACATCCTGATACTCCTGAATGTTACTCGTGCCAATAATCATTGCATCAATATTAACACGTACGCCAGACATGTTAATACGGTGTTTCTCTGCTGCATCAAGCAACACATTGTGTGAATCTGAAGTCTTGAATATATCAGATAAATGAATCATGCCACGGTTTGATTCTGCCCATCTGCCAAACATACTGATGAAATCTATACGAGGAAAAATCCGTGAAAGTTCGTTGGCATACATTCTTATCTTTTGATTTAAATCCTGTCTTGAGTCTGGAGTTACATCTACAATACCCCTGCTAGGACCAATTGTGTACCTTTCAATCTTTACATGCCCTAAAACTTTATCTAAATCTCCATTGTATTTCTTTAACAATTCTTCATATAATTGCTGACAATTATAACATAAACTTCCTTCAACAAGTTTTTTTGGTATTAAAATGTCTTTACCTGTTCTTTCTTTGTAAGAAGATGCAGCCATTTCTAAAAATTTTAACCTGTCGCTTTTATTTACTATCAAATACAAAGGATGCTCGTTTATTTGGCATGGGACTAATATGTCATTAGATACTTTTGTCATAGCTGAAGAACATGAGCCTGAACTGCAACTGGAACAACCATCACAATCATAGTTTAAACCATCATCAATATTGTTTTTTATGAAACCTATACTTTTTTTGTTAACTTTCTCTGGCCTAAACTGCCAATAATATCTAAAAATCTTTCCCTCGTTTGTATGAGAATAATTAATTATCGCATTTGCTATCAAATCTACAATGGTAGTTTTTGCTGTACCAACAGGGCCACGTAACATTACAATTCTTTCATTGCCTTCTTCCTTTGCTGAAGACCTTATCTCATTAACAATATTATTTAAAGCACGCCATGTGCCAAAAACTTCATTGTTGCCATTGTCAAAGGGGTCTTCAAACAACTTATATTTTTTAATCTTCTCGCCACAATCATCAATTTCTTCTGTTCCAAAATGAAGTATTGCATCATATATATATTGATAACTTGTCCTTAAAACAATCTGAGGTTTGTTTAGTGTGAACTCCAAAAAATCTTCAAATGAACTTACATGTTTTTCTCTTTTAAATTCCTTACTTGTCTTTTCTTTAATTTGTTCTAAAAATTTTTCAAGGTCTGCCATATGAATCCCCCAAGATATTTATCATCTCCTGTAAATTATATGACAACATTTTTGTAGAGGTTTTTGACTTGTTAGGCAACTGGCCTCTATTATGTTTGTAAGTCTTAAAACTAATATTTTCGTTGTCTATTTCAATAGCATAATACTTATAACCTCCATTTTTTTCATCAAATGTGTCTGAAACTATAACAGAATAACCATACCCGTCTTCTAAAACTTGCCAATTCTTTCCAACACTCTCGCTCGATGAGTTTAGCTTGTCAACCAAACGCTGGCTTAATGGAGCATAACATTTTACCCTTTTTATACGATTCCTAACTTTTATTTCTTCTACACTATATATATCTTCAACAATTTCTTCGCCTAACACTTCAATATTTTCTTTACAATAATCTTCAAGTAGGTTTACCATTCTACCTCCCTTTCCTCAACGACATCCCCATCTTCATCGAATATATAAAATACATAACTCTTTTCAGTACACATTAATCTAGCGTCTGCGTAACCAGCAATGTCGCCGTCTTTGTCTTGTATTGGCAACTTAGTTTCAATGCTAACATCTCTTCCCCAAATTGAACGAATGTTGCGCATTACTTTTAGAGTTTTCTCGATGTCCAACATTTTACCTGTAAAATCAAAATCGTGATACAACAATAATTCGCCTTTATTGTTAAAGTTCCCATCTTTTACATAAACCAACGGCTCGCCACCGTTGTAAATGCTGTTAACCAAGGCTTGCCTTACTGGTTCGACATCTTTACTTTTGACAATAACCCTCCCAAACTCATCATAACCGTAAGTCCACAACTTGTGCTCGTCAACAAAATCCTGGTCCATGAACTCGCTAAGAAATAATAAATCATTATAGTATTTTCTTACCTGGAATATTTTTTCCCTGCCTTTCATGTCCCTTGTATCCCAGTTTAATTTTTTTTCTAGAGAATCACATTTATCATAGTCAAGACCGTGCTTGCCTGTATCCCATCTATGTTCAATCCAACGATATAATTGTAAGCCTAATGAATATGGGTTTATGGGGCCGGGCTGTTGCCTGTCCAAAGGAACAACGCCTGAATGAATTTTGGCAAACTCAAATATACCATCATTGCCTGCAAAACCTTCTTCTGCCATTAACTTATAATGCCAATACGATGCCCAACCTTCGTTCATTATCTTGGTAAGCCTTTGCGGTGCAAAGTAATAAAACTCGTCCCTGAACATCTCTAACATGTCAACTTTCCATGTTTCCAAGTTATGATTCATATATTTAGCATTATCTATCAAGAATTTTACAACATCTTTTTGCAACTTTCTTGGAAATTTCCTTCTTGCTTTCTCTTCTTTAAGAATTCTCCTCATCTCTTTTCTTCTATACTCATTGTTGTTTACAAGCCTATCCAAAAAAGGATTGCCTGTTTTAATTAATCTTGGCTGTTCACGGCCTTTCATTGTTTCTTTAACCCTGTCCGAAATGCTTTCAAATTCAGTATTATAAAATAAACTATATGGGTCAATAAGCGTATCTAATGACATACAAATATCAACAAACTTTTCAACTTCCTCATCACCATACATCTTTCGCATCTTGTCAGCTCTTTCCGCATGCCAAGCCATCTCTGACACCATGTTCCTGTTGGTAGGCTTAAACCACAAATTATTCTTAAAAAAGTCTACATGTGCATATACATGGCCAATTACAAATTTTTGTTCAAGCAAGTTGTTGTTCTTTAACAGATATGCATGTGCCGGATCAGAGTTGATAACCAACTCATAAACTTTCATTAAACCATAACGATACTGGTTTTCATAAATTATACTATGCATTCCGTATGACCAATGGTTTATCCTTCTAGGGAATCCTGTGTAGCACATTAACTGAATCATGTCTTTGTAATCAACCATATGAAATACTGTGTCAAATGGGTCTAAACCAAGTTCTTTAGCCCTTTTTTCAATCTTTTGTCTTTCAACTTCAATTTCTGGAGTAATTGGTTCTGCATTCATTTTCCTTTTCCAAATAAATCTTTCATAGCTTTCATTATATCCTCATGACTTTCTATTTTAGTAGTGAGGATTTTTGAGTCTGGATCGTCATCTAAATTATAATGCTTTGTTAATTCTTTTAAGAAATTACCTGAACCATAACGGCTTGTTGTTTGAGCATAACCAATCATGTTTACATAAGGCAAAATGTGCTCATCCATAATCCTAAATGTTTCCCTTGTATCATCATCATTCCAGTTGTCGCCGTCAGAGCAGTATATTAAGTAAATGTTCCATTCTTCAGGGTTATAATCGTTGTGCATAATCTCTGCCTGCTTCTTAAATACAGAAGATATCATTGTGCCGCCCGATTCACGAGTATAAAAAAAATCTTCCCTTGTAACTTCCCAAGCGTGTGTTTCATGAACTATATACCTGCTTTCCAAATTTTTATAGTTGTCAGACAACCACAAATCTATCCAAAACTCTAATGTCCTTGACCATAACTTTTGTTCTTCACCCATAGAACCAGAAATGTCCATCATGTAAAAAATAACAGCGTTCATTTCTGGAATGTATTCTGGTTTAAACGTTCTGTACCTTTTATCAGCCCTTATTGGTACAACAAAACCAGTATGTGTCCTTGATGCCAAGTTTCTTTTTAACGCATTCTTAAAAGTTCTTTTTTTATGCAATCTTCCAGGTGGACCAACTGTGTTTATAGTCTTAAGCTTTTCACTTGTGGAATATATCAACCGCTTCCCTTTAGGCTCAATCCTAGGAAGCTCAAGTTCTTTCGCAAGCTCTTTTGCAATCTCTGATAAGTCAAAGTCTTCATACAAATGTTCACCGGGTTGGTTGCCAGCTTGTCCTGGCTCGTCCCCTTCCTGAGGGTCTGCTAAAACATCGCCTTCCTCTGCATCACCTTGACCAACGCCATCGCCACCACCTTGCCCAGGAGAACCATAACGAATCCTGGGCAATTCTATGTAGTCATAAGGAACCTTGACCTTTTTACCATCTTTCTTGCCAATAAGTTCACCTTTCTTCATAGCTTCCTTTAATCTTTTACGAGTCTTCTGCCTAGTGATATCTAAAAACCTCTGCTTGTCCCTCTCAATACTGCCAGTCATCTTTAATCATTTATTACCCGTGCAGCATATTTTATCAAAATGTCTGCACAGTGGTCGCAATAACCCATAGTGTCTTTTAGAGTGCTCAACAGCCTATTAAACTTGGCTTTCTCTTCTTCAGAAACAATCTTCTCAGGCAATGCAATCACTGATGGGTCTAGCTGAGCCTTTTTCATTTCAAAAACTTCTTCCTGGATGCCACGGTAAAGCTTTTCATCTTGCCTGAAATCATAATCTTCACCTTTTCCACGAAGATAATTCATATGAGCAACTATTGCCGCCCTTGTCTCTTTTGCAGCTTCCTTAGGAATACCCATCCTTTCTTCAATCTTGCGCATGAACTTTTGGTCAGGCTCATATTCCCTGTCTGTTATAGGGTCTTTTACTTTCTGGCCCATAAGTTCTGCATTGACATTGTTAATATATTTTTCAAACAATTCCTGCATTGCACGTTCATCTGAAGTTACAGCTTTCATCAACTCATTCTTTGCTATTTCCTTATACTCCTGCTCAACCAAAGGAAGCAAATCGTTTTTATAACGTTCCCTTTCCTTTTTGCTAGGGATTGATGCATCGGTTGTTTCATCTTTAACCATCTCACCAAGCTCCCTGAACAACATTAAAGGGTCTACACATGGACCTTCATATTCAGGCTTAGACAACAAGTTGGATAAAGTGTTTTGGATAAAACGAGGTGATACGCCAAACAAACCTTCATC
>RFJO01000002.1 GCA_003694495.1 Candidatus Woesearchaeota archaeon | reverse complement strand
TTATAAAAACTTTGTAAATGCGTTCTTTTCTTTAACAATAGTTTATATTGTTGCCATATTTGTGAAGATTCAATATGTAGTTGATGCTGTAAGAGTAGTTATGCTAGGAGTGTTATTGTATTATGCGTATGAATATAATAATGATAGCATAATAAGAAGGCGAAATGAGCTGAGGGCGTTGCTTGAAAACCCTACAAAGTTGGATAAAGAAGTCAAAACAAAGATTGTTTTGCCGGAAATAAAAAAGATCGAAAAGAAAAGTAATGAGCTTGACAAGCTTGTGAAAAAAACAAAAGAGTTTGAAAAACAATTAGTTGAAAAGTTGGAAAAGTTTAAGCTTGAAAAGTTGCATTTTGATAAACGTAAAAAAGAAATGAAAAAGCAAAAGCTTGAATTGTTGAACCTGCAAATTGAGCTTGAGAAAGAAAAAAAGCATTTGCAAAAAATGAAGGCAAAAGTTGTGCCCAAACTTAAAGAAGTTAAAACGAAAGAAAATGAAGTCGAAAAGGAAGAGAGTGAGCTAGAAAAAAGGAAAAAAGAGTATGAGGCAAAACAAAAAAAGTTGGATGGTGAGATTGCGGAATTGAACCAAAAAAAGAAAGCTTATAATGACAGGCTAAGTGATTTGAAAAAGTTACAAGTGAAGCTTAAGCAGGACAAAGAAAAAATTGATAATGTAAAGAATCCCTTGTTTGAAAAGCTTGATTTGATTAGATGGAAAATAGATGATGCGAAAAGGAATAATGATAAAGAACTCTTGAAAAAACTTAAAGAGAAATTTAAACAGCTCAATGAAGAAGCAATTGACAAAAATGATGAGCTTGCAATGAAAAAGCTGGAAATCAGAAAAGAACAAAAAAATGTTATGAAGGAAATTGAGCAAATTGAATATAATCTGTTGGTGATAGATAATAAAATTAAAAAATTGATGGAAAGGCAAAAGGAGATTGATGAAGAGAAAAAAAATCTTGATAAAGATGAAAAAAGGTTGCTGGCAAAAAAGGAAAAGCTTGAATCTGAAGAGGGAGAAGTTGAGGATGAAAGGAACGAACTTGACAAGGAGTATAACAAATATAAAATGAAAGAAGCTAAACTGAAAAGAGTTAAGGAGAGTATGAAGAATGATAACTGAAATAATATTGAATGCTCTGACAATTGTACTATCAATGGTTATAATGCAATATGTCGCAAGATCAAAGAGGTATGAAAGCGACCTTGATAATAAAATACTAAGCTTGTTCTTGTTGGCAATATTCTTTATAATGCTTAAAGCATTAGTTGAAATATTTCTAATGCTTGGAATGAAAACATTGCTTATATCAAATACAGCAACTATTGTTTATGATGCGTTGGCAGTGGTAAGTATCTTGCTTGGAGCATACTATTCTAGATATTAACTTAGAAGTGGTTGCGAAATATTTAAATAGGATTTATGTTTCTTAATATTGTTGATGGATGGTTGGTATGTTGAAAGCTTCGGTTTTTGACAAGGCGGCTTCGGTTGCCTTTGCCAACTTTGAAATCAGCACTCGGCAAGATAAGTGAGGATCTCTGATCCAAACTTTATCTTTGCCACTTAATCTATATCTTTTACTACATAAATCTTTATATATTAGCTATGCTTCTATAATCCTGTTGGTGGCGAGTTTGAGGTGCGCTTTTAACCTTCGGGTTGGAAGCATCCGGTAAATGTCTTCGGACGTTTACTTTTGCCTTTTACTCAACACCAACAACCTATTCATTAGGCGGAGCAACTTGGCTTTATGGTCCTTACTCTTCGGGGTTTGGATTTGCTTTGGTTTTCGGACCATGGCGGGCTAGGCTCTGACGCCTGATGAAAAGAGTTCTATGAAAATTAACGAAATTATAAATAAAATGTAAAGGCTTAAAATTAATATGCCTTCATGTTTCCTTAACTCCCATCTGGCCTTAATAAAAGAAAGAAGAATTATAGTAAGAACGATCGAAAAGGGTATGTAAAAGTATTTTGTTATGTTGTCAATAGTTATAGGATGAATTAATGCTGAGGCGCCGCCGACCAATAAAATGTTGGAAATGTTGCTCCCAATAATGGTGCCGACCAATAAGTCGTTTAAGCCTTTCTTTATGGAAGATACAGCTACAATCAATTCGGGAAGAGATGTGCCGATAGCTAATAATGTAATGCCGATAATGATCTCTGGGATTTTTAGGCTAAGCGCAATGTTCTTAGCTGAAGGGATTAAAAAAGATACAGATAACCTAAGGAAGATTCCGCTTAAAATTATTATAAGTAATTCTTTTACAATGGCTTTTACCGGTTTCTTTTCTTTTATAACTTCTTCCTTGATTCTTTCTTTCTTCTCTTTTTTTCTGAAAATGTCTATTATGTAATCTCTCATTAAAGGAACCATGTTATAAAGCCTTTTGAAAATGTTTAGTTTCATGACGTAAAATGTATAGCCGCTGAATGCTAACACAAAAAGTAAACCCTCAAGCCTGCTTATCTGGTTGTTAAGAGAAAAAATGAAAATTAAAACCGAAATTGCCAACAGTGTCAGGCCTTCACGGTAAAAAACACGTTTCTTTATAGCTACTATCGTGCCTAAAATCGAACTTATGCCCAATATTAACCCAATGTTGGCAATGTTGCTGCCTATGATGTTGCCAATAATCAACCCGGAAGAGTTGTAAAATGAAGCTGCAACAGATGATACAAGCTCAGGCAAAGATGTGCCAATGGCAACCAAAGTAAAACCTATTATGTAAGATGAAATGTTTAAAATGTTTGCAAGGCGTTCAGCCGAATCTACAAAATAGTCACTTGATTTTATTAGCACTGCAAGGCTTATTATGAAAATGATTAATTCTGTAAATATCATTGGTTATATCAAAATAATGAAAGTTTAAAAAGATATTTGTTTAAAGCTTTAACTTCTTTTTTGCCTGGTTGGCTATGTTTTCATAAACTTTGTGAAAGGTTCTTTTCAGGTCCCAGTCGGATTGTTCAGCAGATAAATTTAGCTCAGGGGAGGTTAAAGTTAACTTTATCAAAAAGTTCTTCTGACGGCCTTCAGCGTTTGTTACCTTGACATGGACTTTAAACAAAGGACTTATAGGAGTTAGCATGGACTCAAGCTTTTTTAAGTGACGGTTGCATAATGATTGTAGTTCGCTTAGTTCAAATTCGTCCAACTTGTCAGTGCCTAAATATTTGATTTCCGGTTGCATGAGGTATATTATAGTGTTTAAAATTTAAAAATATTGTGGATTATAGAAAGAAGTGCCAATGATAAAGGATTGACAATTTGTTCTAGATGTAAAAGAAAGTTAATCAAGCGGGGATTTGATTTTTGAGATGTCTTTGTTTGACACTTTTGTGTAAATTAGGGTAGTGCTAACGTTTGCATGGCCTAACAAGTCTTTAATATATCTTATATCAGTGCCGTTTTCAAGAAGGTGAGTGGCGAATGAATGTCTTAGTGAATGAGGTGTTGTCCTCTTTTTTATCCCAGCTTTCTTTGCCGCGTTTTCAATTATTTTCTGTATTGTTCTTGCTGTGTACTTTGTGCCCCTGTTTGTCAGGAAAACATAACCTGACCTGTTTTGGTCAAGGTATAAAAGGCCGTCTTTAACTTTTTGTGAAAGCATTACTATCCTGTCTTTTTTTCCTTTGGCCAGTTTTAAATGAATTATATTTCTGTTAAAATCTATGTCTTGCCATTTGAGGTTGATAATCTCGCTTACCCTTAAGCCAGCAGCATAGCCTATCTGAATTATTAACCTGTGCTTTATGTTTGTGGTAGAAGTGATAAGTTTTTCAATTTCATCTTTGGAAAGAACAGTGGGTAACTTTTTTGCGCGTTTTACATTCGGCAAGTTATCAAGCTCAAATTTAAGATTAGCAGTGTTGTTTTTTATAATCTTTAAATAGAATTTTATTGCGAAACCGGCTATCCTTATTGTCTCTTCAGACATATTCCGCTGAATTAAGCTTAATAAATATTCTCTTGGAGTTTGCTTAGATTCTAAAAACTTTCTAATTATGTATTGATAACTACTGATGGTTTTTGCTGAATAACCTTTTAACTGGCACTCCTGCTTGATTAATGATGCAATTTTGTTTATATCTGATTCGTGCATGATTTGTTTTGCTGTCTATAAAATATTTTAATTGTTCGTTTTTTATTCGGAAAATTAAAGCAATGTCTAAAAATATATCGTTTAATTGATGTTATGCTCAATTGCGAGTCCGCCTCTTTCAGAGGTTGCCACCGAAAATTTTTATTTTGCCACCTTCGTTAAATCGGAAAACGGAAAAAAGAAATAAATCAATTGCTTCGCAACTAATTCTAACATTGATTTAACGAAATTTTTTCTTATCTTTAAGAGGGAGTGCCGCCTTTGTCCTTCGGACATATTGTCTTCGGCTTCGCCTCAGAATATTAATGGGAAGATGTTTTTTAGTTTAAATTCAGCTTCTCATTAAATGCTGTAATGAAATTGGTTTTTGTTCCTTCATTAAAGAATGGCATACCAATCAGTTTATAACTTTCATTTTCGGCTAAAATTTGTAATTGGTAATTGCCTTCAATTTCTTTCAAAAAGTCTTCTTTCCATTGATCTGTTTTTAACAAATGCGTTCCTTTTGGTTCTATAAATAAT
>RFJO01000013.1 GCA_003694495.1 Candidatus Woesearchaeota archaeon | reverse complement strand
TCTGATAATGATGCATTTTCCTTAAACCTTTCGATTAACACAACAGACATCGACGGTGATTCGTTTAATTTCTCTGATAATACATCAATGTTTAATATTGATAGTAAAGGCATCATAAGTTTTACAGCAACTGACTTCTACGTTGGCACAAACTGGGTTCGGATTAATATAACAGACGAAAAAAATGCAATCAACCAGTATGATCTTAACTTTACAATATACAACGTTGAAGAAGCCCCAGTGCTTGACCCTATATCTAACATAACCAATGCTACAGAAGGACAATTAATACAATTTGATGTTACAGCTAACGATGAGGACAGAAATATACCCGGCTCGACTGAAACATTAACATTTAGCCATAATTCTACCCTGTCAGGCATAACCTTCCAAAAACTTTTGCCAACTTTAGCAAGGTTCTCATTTACACCAGGTGCTGCGGATAACGGAACGTATTTTATCAATATTACTGTAAACGATACAACTGGTTTAATGGATTCACAAGTTTTCATGCTAAACATAAGCGATGCAGCCGCGCCGCCAAGATTGCAGTATGTGTGTGATAATGAAAGGGTTGCGTATGAGGATCAGCCATTCAGTTGTATAATAAACGCATCTGATAATGATACTTATGCTGAACTAAGGTTCAGAGCAAATTATTCGTTCTTTAAATTAAATGAAAGTAACATAACAACAGTCAACCATTATGCAACAACGGTTGTAAATTTTACGCCGACGCAAAGTGAAGTGGGGAATTATACAATTAATATCACTGTGTATGATAATATGGACGCAAGCGATACAAGGCTTATTAGCTTTAATGTTACTCCTGTAAATGATGCGCCAATACTAAACATGTCGGATAGTTATAGCCTCGTTTATAATACGCCATATACATTAGACGTTAGTGATTTAGTAACAGATGAAGAAAATGATGCAATTTATTATTATGATAATACAACATTGTTTGACATTAATTTAACAACAGGGATTATCTCATTTACGCCTAATGCATCTCACAGTCCGACAAACTGGGTCAACATATCAATTAATGATTCTTATGGCAATACAGATTCGCAGGTTGTAAACTTTTCAATTTATAATAATTCAAACCCAACTTGTACAACGTTCAGACATAACATCGTAACCGACATACCCCCACCGGGAAGGCTGAACGCTACTGAGAATACTAGCTTGGGACAAATTAATTTGTTAGGTTGTAGCGATCCAGAAGGTGAATATTTTACAATAAGCTGGTACTGGAACGCGTCATTGAAAAAAACAGGATCATATGCAAGCACAACCACGTGGGACTATAACTTAACTTTCGCTGAGGAAGATGAAGTCAACATAACCGTTATATTAAACGACACCAGCGGTGGAGTAACAAAGTATTACTGGAATGTTACAGTATTCCAACTAGATGCACCGCCGATATTGGTACAACAAATCCCTAACCTAAGCGCCGGGTGGGATGAGAATGAGCCGAGGAGTATGAACTTATCAAAATATTTCAGAGATTATGATAAAACAAACTTGACATTTTCATGGTATTATATAAGCATAAATGAGACATTTAGCACAAATTATTCTAATGTTACAATTACTAACTTGTTGGATAACAAAAGCGGCGATTGGGGCATTGTTAATGAAAGCAACAATACAAAGTATGCACAACTTAATAACAGCGTTTTTGCACAATCTATATATAAGCTAAAAAATGATTACTCAAACATAACCGAATTTAGGACAAAAATAAAGTTCTTAAGCAACGGCATTGCTGGGTTGTGTATTGAAGCAAATGATGATTGTAACACTGCACAACAAGTTTACCTTGATAACACTAACAATTTAGTTGTGTGGAAAAATGTAAATAACGGCGTAACTACGCAGATAAATGATACTTTCTCTTACACCATAAATACAGGTGATGAATACTGGCTAAAAGTTAAGCATGTGCCAAACAGAACAATAGTTTATGTTGCTAATAATAGCGGTTATGTGAAAGCTTACAACATTACTTACCCTTCGCCTGTCAATTCTGGCGGGGTAGGCTTGTTCACAAACAACGCGCAAGCATTATTTGATGATGTTTTGTTAAAGGACCCAATCGTACCAAACATAACTGTTACGATAAATGAAACCACAGATAATATAACATTTATGCCGGCAACTGACTTTTACGGTGAAGTGCCGATAACTATTGTAGCATTTGATGGAAATCATAGCGTGGAATCAAACACATTTTACCTTATAATTGACCAGATTGCAAAGCCCGCACCCATTACTAACACAGTAAACTTACATTCCAGCTCAACATCTGTGCAAACACAGATTGCATCGTTGGATATTATAGTGCCTTCACTGGTAAGCCTAACACCATTAGCAAAAACGATTGTGCCAATAGTACTAAATAATAGTGGACAGCTTGACCTGAATTTTATTGATTTATTAGCAAGCACAAACCAAAGCGAACTTAAGCTATTGCTAAACAACAGTAACTTTACTATTATCCCTGTTGGAGAAAGCAGGATAGTCGAACTGGAAATAACGGCAGGATTGTTAACACCTGACAGGTATACAATTGATATTAACGCGTTCGTGGATAATCCGGATTTGGAAGAAAACGCTCAAATTGTTGTGGATGTGAGGGAAAGGAACGCTGCATTGAAAACACAATTGAAAGAACAAATTAGGTTTACAAGAGACTTGTTCCTGCAAAACCCTGAGTGTCTTGAACTTAATGAGCTATTAGAACAAGCACAAAAGTTGTATGAATTGCAGCAGTATGAACAAGGCCTTGACTTGGTTCATAAAGCCAACGAAGGGTGTAAAGATTTTATTGCCCAGGAGAAAAAAGAAAGAGGTAAAGAAAAAGATGGGAAAATTAAAGCGCAAAACTTTTTCCTGGAAAACTGGAAAACTATTGTTGCAGAAGTTGTTGCATTAATACTAGCGATTTTGCTTTTAATGTATTATTTTAAAAGAAGAACGTATAGTAAACCTATCTAAACTAAATGATAAGATATAAATATATGAAATGCGTAGGTGATATTAATGGAAAATGAAAAAATTAATGTAAAGTTGTTTAACAAATATTCAAAATTATTAATGGACGTAAAAAAAGAGGTAAAAAAAACTGTTATCGGACAGGAAGCAATTGTTGACGGGTTTTTAAGAGGCTTACTTGCAAACGGCCATGTGCTTGTCGAAGGTATCCCAGGTATTGCAAAGACATTGCTTGTAAGAACTCTTGCTAAAGTTACAGGCTGCCAATTTTCAAGGATACAGTTCACGGTTGACCTTTTACCAACAGACATCGTAGGATTGCAAACTTATCAAGAAGGTAAAGGGTTTTATACAATTAAGGGGCCAATCTTTGCAAACTATGTGCTTGCTGACGAAATTAACAGGGCGCCGCCTAAAACACAGTCTGCTTTGCTTGAAGCTATGCAGGAAAAACAAGCAACAATAGGTAAAGAAACATTCCCAATGATGAACCCGTTCTTTGTCATGGCCACACAAAACCCTATCGAACAGGAAGGTACATACAGGTTGCCTGAAGCGCAAGTTGACAGGTTTATATTCAAACTATTAATGCCTTACCCCACAATGGATGAAGAACAGCTTATACTTAACACAAACATGACACTAAGGAAGTTTGAAGATTATGACCTTAAAGCCGTGTTAAACCCGCAAACCATACTTAAAATGCAAGATTTTGTCAAAAACATTTACCTTGATAAAGAAATTGAAAAGTATATTGTAAGGATAATTGATGCAACTCGGTACCCAAACAAGTATAAACTAAAATATGCAAAATATATTGATTGGGGCGCATCACCGAGGGCGTCAATTGCTTTATTTATTGGCGCAAAAACACAAGCCTTGCTAAAAGGAAAACAGTATGTTACCCCACAACATGTAAAAGATGTTGCATACGATGTACTAAGGCATAGACTATTATTGACATACGAAGCAGAAGCAGAAAAGATTACACCTGACATGGTCATAAAAGATATTCTTTCAAGGGTACCAATACCATAAAATGGCTGAAAAAAGAAAAGTAAACATTCAAGTTACACCAATTGTAAAAAAAATTGAAGCTCTTACTAAAAGATTAGTACAAACCAAAGTTCTGGGAGAGTACATAAGTGTATTTAAAGGTGCAGGGTTAGAGTTTGATGGCTTTAAACATTATACGCCAGATATGGACGCAAGCCAGATTGACTGGAAAGCTTCAGTAAGGGCTAAGGAATTATTAGTACAAAAATATAGAGAAGTTAGAGAATTGGAAGTTTATTTCCTCTTAGATGTCAGCAATAGCATGATATTTGGTTCAACTGAGAAACTTAAAAATGAATTCGCCGGAGAGTTTCTGCTTGCGATGACTTACACAATCCTTACTGCCGGAGACTCCGTAGGAATAATATTATTTTCTGACCATATTGTGCATAAAATAAATGCATCAAAAGGAACTACGCAGTTTTACAGAATCGCAAGGTTTCTTACTGACCCAACAATTTACGGCGGTGGTTATGACCTGGTTGGTGCAGCTGATTTTACTTTGGGCTTTGTCAAAAAAAAGAACTCTGTTGTAATCTTGCTTACCGACTTCCTTGGATTGAACAAAACAACATTATGGCAAAAAAAACTTAAGCTTATGGCGGCAAAGTTTGATTTTGTAAGCGTAATTATAAAAGATCCTAGAGACATTTACCTTCCTGAAGGAATTGGAGAGGTTATGGTTGAAGATCCTTACACTGGTGATAGGCTAATGATAGACTCAGATTTGTTAAGAGAAAGGTATTTATCTTATACAAAAAAGCAAGATAAAGAGTTTATTCAGTTTTTTGAACAGAACAATATTGATTATATGCAACTTATGACCGATAAAGATTATATACAATCAATGTTTGAGTTTTTTAATGTGAGGAAAAGTAAAATCAAATAAAAAATGGTTCAAATAGTATTTGCAAAACCTGTATTCCTATGGCTCTTTGGTATAATCCCATTAATGATTTTTATACACTTTTACAGCTTAAAAAGAGGGAAAAAAAGAGCGCTAAGATTTGCTAATTATGAAGCTATAAGACGGATTACTGGAGAACAGGTAGTTACCAAAAACATACTGTTATTATTGATGAGAACAATTACAGTTGTCTTCTTGATATTTTCAGCTGCAGGGATTGGTGTTTGGTATATGGGTAACGCTACAAAATTTGACATGGTTATCGCAATGGACGCATCAAGCAGTATGCTTGCTGAGGATTACTCTCCAAACAGGTTAGAAGCAGCTAAGGCTGCAATGACTGTGTTTGCAAAAAGTGTGCCTGGCAATATAAGGATTGGCTTAGTAACATTTTCTGGTGCGTCGTTTATCAAGCTTAAACCAACAGATGATATGGATAAAGTTGTAGATACAATATCTAAGATTGAAATTGAAAAACTGGGGGGAACGGATTTAGGCCAAGCTATCATAACTGCAGCCAACTTAATGCCCAAGGAAGGTCCAAGGGTTGTAGTGTTGTTAACAGACGGGCAGGATAACATAGGCATTACGCCCGATGAAGCATTGGAATATATAAAAGATGATAAAATTGTAGTACATACAATCGGCATGGGAAGCAAACAAGGCGGGCCTATAGGCGATATTGCTGCATCATTTACTGTAGATGAAGATACATTAAAACATATTGCTCAAAGCACTAACGGAAACTTCTTTATGCCAACAGATGAGGAATCATTAAAGAATACTTTTCTAAGCATTGCACAATTCAGAAACAGCCCATTGAAAAAAGATTTGTCTATATATTTCCTAAGTATAGCAATATTCTTCTTATTAATAGAATGGGGACTTTTGGGAACAAAATATTCTATTATTTAACTTGAGAGTGGTGACAAATCCAAAAGTTTTATAAAGAAGTTCCGCGCTATATATAATATCACCTCTTTTTCCCCAGCAAGGAAGCTTAGGTTTCCTTGCCAGGGTTTTATAATCATTTTGCATATGAAACTTTAGAGTTATAAATCCTAAATATTTCTTTAATTTCAACATTTATGCCCAATGTCTCTTTACTTCTCACAATGTGATATAAACTGTTATGACCAGAGACTATAACGTTTTGCTCTAAATTTGAAGAGTTGAATTTCTGTGGTTCGATTGGGATTACCTTAGCTTTAGAAAAAGATGGATTGTAACTTAACATAATGTTAAATGCATGACCAGATTCAACAACATACAGAATCTGCCTACGCTTGAGTCCTTTATTCAAACTTTGCCAGAATTTGCCTTTATTTTTAGAAGATATGTCTCTCATTAGTTCATATGATGTCAATAAAGCAATGGCAAAATCGTCACAGTCGCCTAAATACTTTCCGCCTTTATGAGATACAAACTCGCCTAAGGTTTGACGTGAATCTCCAATCATGCTATATACAACCTTCACCCTTGTTGTTGAAAGTTTATGCCTGCTTAAACATTCTAACTCTAATGTGTACTTGCCATTGCCAAAGTCTGTGCTTATGTCTTTCCAAAAATGCTGTATAGAATATTCTGCTAATTTTACTGGATCTTTGTCTACAAAACCTTGCTCATAATCTCTCATTATAGATTCAAGGTTCCTTTCAACATATAAACGGGAACGTCTGTCTTTTTTACTTCTTTCAACAAAAGATTTTGCTTCAACATCTAAACAACTAGAATCTTTAACATTTATCCTTTTTTGTGAGTATGACTTGTGAAGCCGAGGAAAATAATTTTCATCTAAAATTCTTTTTACATCTTGACGATTTACATTTATACTGTAATCATAGTAGAACCATCTTTTGCCTTGCCTATAATGTTTAAACCTAGGGTTGGGCAAATCATATGTAAAACAATTAGATGTAGCAAGAGCAACAGACAATGCTACAGCTTTCATAAATTTTCCCATTAGAACATTTTATTTTTACCGATTATATAAATCTAACTGAAAATTTCGTTTAATTTTAAGATTTCCTTGACCTCAGAAAATAAACGTTTTTCGAAGTCAGATTTTTTTTCACCTTCAATTGTTTCTTTATCCAAAAATTGCATCAGCTTTAAACTTAAGTCTTTAAAATCCAAATCAGGTATGCTTAAACTTGGATTATAATCTAGCACAATGCTTTCTTCAACTTCCTTAACTGTGCCTTGTTTCACTTCAATCTCTTCAAATTTAGAACTTTTTAGGTTGGAAATGTTTTTTGCTATATAATACGCATTAGAAAAAGATTTTATTATTCTGTTAAATTTTATGTCAGAAGGTTTACCTGAAGATAATTTGCCTTCAACCCTTAAAAGAATAATTTTGTCAGTTATATCAAAGCTTGATAACTTGTCTATGATCTCATCCATTAATAATGAGGATGATTTATTGTCTGCATTAAAATTTAAACAGATAACATCTTTAAGTTTTATCGGAACATATTCAGGCTTAAAGTTATCATCAACAATATAAAATCCGCCGTGTTTGTATTCTTCAAGCTCTTTGAAGTTATTGGGGAACAATGCTCCCGGAAACGTTAAAATGCCATTACCATGCTCTTTTTGAAAAATATAATGTACATGGCCTCCTGCGTAATAGTTAAAGCTTCTGGGTAAAGAAGATAAGGGTTGCGAGTCCATTGATTCTAGCCCTGCAGGGTTGAGTTCTGTTATGGCAGTATGGAACATGAAGATTTTTTTACCCGGCTCGGAATCTAATAAACTTAAATCAAGTTTTGAATAGTCAGTCTTTTCAAGACCGCCTTTCTTACCGTACATGCCGGTTACTTTCAAGCTGCCATTGATATCTGTAAATGTTAAGTTCCCATTCTTGTCAAATTTTGTTACACTTACCAATAAACCTGCTTTCTCAAACACTTCAAGCATAGTTTTTCCTGAAGGAGAATAATCATGTGAGCCTGCAATGCTGTAAACTTTTATGTTGTTGTCTTTTAACAATTTTAATTGAGCCGCAACCTCTTTAATATAATCTATCTGTGGTAATGCAGTGTTAAATAAATCTCCAGAGAATAATATGAACTCAACATTTTTTTCTATACAAATTGATACTGCTTTCTTAAACGAATCCAAGCCAAGCTTAGTCATCCTTTCATCCGGCCAGCCGCCAATGTGTAAGTCGGCCATGTGCGCAAAAACCATAAACAACAGAAATTCAATAAAACTTTATAAACTTATGCTAGTGATTTTTGAAAAAAACATATGCACTAATCAATAAGATATTTAAAATAAACATGTTTTAAATAAAGTATGGAAAAAACAATAGTTTACCTTTTCACGTCGCCAACTTGCCCGCATTGTCCGGCTGCAAAAAAATTTATACATGAATTTAGAAAAACAAGGAACGATTTTGTGCTAAAAGATTTGTCCACCGCAACGCCTGAAGGCGCAAGAATGGCACGAAAATACGACGTGATGAGCGTGCCAACATTTATTATTGTTGGACCAAAGTATCAGCCAATTGGATTAAGAGGTTTGCAGAATAATAAAATTATGAATAAATACCTTGACCTAAGTTATGGCAAAATAACAGAAAATGAAAATAAAGATAAAGGAATATTTACAAAGATAAATGAATTTTTAGCAAATTATTTAAAGTAAAATTAATTTAGTTTAACCTATGGCAAATGTTTCTAAAGATATACCACTGGCAGAAATTACTTTAAGAAAATATGAAAAGCCTTATGGAGATAGAAGAGACATAATAAAAAGGCTTTGCCTATCAATTGGACTCTTACAACCAGGAGATTCTAGAGATGTTATCGTTGACGTGTTCCAAACATTGCTTGATTCTGGTAAAGAGCTTGAGTGTGATGAAGTTGTTAGTTGTGTTATTGAAGCTAGAAAAAAAAATAATCTTCCTTTAGTCGGCATTGCGCCTTCTAACATAAGAAGACAGCTAAGGCGGTTGAGAGAGTTATATTTAATTGAAAAGGTTAAAAATAAATACAGGATAACAGAAAAAGAAAACATAAATGTTATATTTGAAGAAAAAATAGAAAAATTTTACCTTAAATCAATATTATCAAGGGTAAAAGAGTATTTTAACGCAATAAAATGATATATGAACCAGCAGAAGATTCTTACCTTCTAAAAAAACATATTAGAAAGTTTGCTAAAGGCAAAGTGCTTGACATGGGCACCGGCTCTGGCATATTAGCTTTAGAAGCATTAAAATACACAAAAGATGTGCTTGCGGTGGATTTAAACCAAGAGTGCGTAGATTATGTCAAAAAAAAAGGAGTAAACGCAATACAATCAGATTTGTTTAAAAACGTGAAAGGAAAGTTTGATCTTATAATCTTTAACCCCCCATACTTGCCTGAAGATGAAAATGAAGACGAAGAAAGTAAAATGATAACAACTGGAGGCAAAAATGGATATGAAACTCTTGAGAGGTTTCTTAAACATGCAAAAAGTTATCTTAACAAAGATGGAAAAATTTTGACAGTTGTAAGCTCATTAACAGGCAATGTGGAACAAATATTTAAAAAGTATAAATTTAAGTTTGAGATGATTGATAAAGAAAATCTTTTCTTTGAAAAACTATATGTCTATTTACTTGGCTTATAAACACCATTTGGCGTGTAAATATATTCCAAATTTCTAATATTGATGAACTTTTTCCCTCTAGAATCCCACATTACTAATTTCCCATCAGCAAAAGCTAAACCATAATTTTTATTGTTACCATAACCGCTAAGCTTTTGCGGTTCAAGCAGTTTTAGGGAAACGTGTCTAAAATCATCAGAATATTGCAATAAAGCCAACATTTCATGGCCAACATCATTATCACCATAACGTGAATCACCACTATAACCTAAACCTATAATTTGGTTATGAAGCAAAACATCAAACAATCTTTTACCAAATGCATCTTTTGAAGATTCTGTCTCCTTTAACATTGCAGCATATAAGCTTAATAGCGCTGTTGAATAATCATCACAATCGCCAAGCTTTTTCTTTGTTTTATCTTTTGGCTTATAAAACTCCTCCCATGTTTGCCTTGAATCACCGTTTACTTCATAATCCAAAGTGTAATCTGAATTCCTAACTACGTCAAACCTCATTATGCTAATTGCTAATTCAGCTAAAATTCTATCATTAACTTTTATTCGTTGTTTTCTTAAATTATCATGAGCTTTTTTCACTTTCTTAATCAAACCTTTAACATAATGCCTTAAAGATTCATTTGTAACACTTCGTTGCAAAAAGTCTTTAAGATCTTCTTTTTTACCTTTTTGATTAGTTATTTGATATTTAGTTGGTTGCAAGTGTAATGTTTTAAAAGGTATACTATAATCAAGAATGTCTTTACGTTTGTCTTTAACTTCTAAAGAAACGACCTTCTCAAGTGTACTGTTCTCTAAAGTTGAACGTACTGTTCTAACTATTTCCTTAGGCTTTTTAGGAGTTCTAGAACTATAAATAAAATATGTAGAAACTGCACCACCCGCTGCACTTGCAAATGCAATTTCACTAATTAGTAAAGCATCAAATAGTTTATCCTTTAAAGACATTTTAATTACCTGTTACTATTGTATAGTCATTAATAGTTTATAAAGCTTTTTACTGGTCTTTCTCAAAAACAGTATATCCGCAAGAACCACAAGTTTTCCTGCCTTTATGATGTGCCATAAATATACCTGGACCACATTTTGGGCAGGTTTCTTTTCTTTCTATTTTATCACCGGATATTGAATATTTTGTATATTTCTTACTTGGACTATGGTTTTTAGGTTTTGCTCTCTTTGCCATTTTTAGTTTTCCTCTTTAACTTCTTTATCTTCGGAAGGAGACTCTGCTTTCTCTTCGGAAGAACCTGCTTTCTCTTCGGAAGGAGATTCTGCTTTCTCTTCGGAAGGAGATTCTGCTTTCTCTTCGGAAGGAGATTCTGCTTTCTCTTCGGAAGATTCTGCTTTCTCTTCGGAAGATTCTGCTTTCTCTTCCTTATATACAGCAGACTCACCTTCAAACAATTTTAACTTATCTTCGCTTTTGTAAACATGAACAATAACTTTGGCTTTTGCATCGCCAAATTTTTGATAAATATGCCTTATTGAAATAAGGTTTGGTTTTGTCTTTAAAAATGAAGCAACATCTTTTCTTAATGAAGCTGAAGATGGTGTTGCTTTCCCTTCAAAATCTACTAATAATGTTACCCTTCGTCTATCCATTAATGTTACATCTTTTTCCTTTAATACTTCCATTTTCATAAGAATCACCCTATTCTTATAGCATACTCGCCTTTTGCTTTAATGTTCATAAACTGTGCAATCTTGGATTTTTCCGGGTCTGTGATTATAACACGACCTTTCCAAGATTCAGTAAACTGGTTGCCTTTACATAAAGGGCACTCATTACTTTCAACAAACAGTTTGCAAGTTTTGCATACCTTTTTTTTCATTTTTTCTCCTTAGACTTCTTTTTTTCTTTCTTTAAGTCTTGTTCAATCCAAGATAAAGCGCCTAAACGATGCTGACGCATTGTCAAACCGATCTTTGGATTAGTAATATCTTTGAAACTAACTGCGATAATCCTTGCACGGCATGGGTCGCCAACTTTTAAAACTTTATTTGAATCTTTTCCAGTAAGAACATTTGATTTGCTAAATGAGACAAAATCATCCATTGACTGAGATACATGGATCATGCCGTCAACTGGACCAATGTTGATGAAAGCGCCAAAGTCAGTTATGTCGCTAATTTTGCCTAAAACAACTTCATTTAATTCTGGCTTAAAACATAGCAAAGAAAATAATGATTCATAATAAGCGGCACCATCACCAGGGATTAAAATCCCGCCCTGTATGTTTTTTACATCTATAACAGATAATACAAAACCAAAATCTTTTGATACAAAACCGCTAAATTGTTCTTTTAAGCTTTCCATTACGGCTTCTTTTGTGTCCTTACTAAAATGTTTAGGATGAACACGTATGTGACCCTTAACTTCAATTTCATAAAACATTTTTTAATTCTCCAAAACTATTTGTTTCCTTTGCCTTATTGTTAAAACTTTAAACTTTTTTTGTTTTAAACGCTTTTTTAACGCCTTATCTTGTGTTGCTACGATGAACTGCGCCGGGCTTAATGCCAACAACAATTCATCAACATCATTATCTTGAACAGTATTAATGATTTTTATATTTTTTCTTTTTAAATACTTGATGCTAACCATAGCACCAACTTTGTCTGTTAATTTGCCCGACTTTATAAGTTTTTCTAATTCGTTTATTGTTTTGTCAACTATATAAACCTGAAATTTAGTGTCTAAAACGTTTTTTAATTCTTCAAATATGTCTAACTTAAATTTGTACGCAGTTACAAGAAAGTTTGTATCTAATACTATATTTTGCATTTGACAAGTCCTTTTTTATTGCTTATTATGTCCTTATTTATAAATGCCATTTATAAAGGTTTTGGTTTTTCGCCTAAAATTTTTTGTCATAAAAATTTTGGCAATATAAGGCTTAAAACGGCCAAATTTTAGGGTTTTGAGCATAGAAAGATATATAAATGATTCGGTTATATTTAATTTAGATTAAAGGCATTTGAGGGGTAGGTTATTTATCAACAAAATTATCAAAAAATAGAAAGGTTTATGCAAAAATGAGTAACGAATATGGAGCAAAAAATATCACAGTATTGAAAGGGTTGAGCGCGGTAAGAAAAAGACCGGCAATGTATATCGGAAGTACTGATTCAAGAGGGTTGCATCACCTTGTTTGGGAAGTGCTTGATAATGCTATTGATGAAGCGCTGGCAGGGTATTGTACCGAGATTACTGTTTGCGTGCATAAGGATGGTTCGGTTTCTGTAGAAGATAACGGAAGAGGTATACCTGTCGATATCCACCCTGGAGAAAATAAGCCGGCTGTTGAGGTTGTTATGACTGTGCTACATGCTGGCGGAAAGTTCGATAAAGGAAGTTATCAGGTTTCAGGAGGGTTGCATGGCGTTGGTGTGTCGTGTGTTAATGCTTTGTCTGAGTGGTTAGAAGTGAAAGTGTTCAAAAATGGCAAAATTTATTACCAAAAATATGAAAGGGGTGTGCCAGTAAGTGAGTTAAAGGTTGTGGGAGAAACAACAAAAACCGGAACATTTGTAAGGTTTAAGCCTGATGCTGAAGTGTTTTCAACAACTGAGTTCAATAATGATATATTGGTAAATAGAATCAGGGAACTTGCTTTCCTAAACAAGAGCTTGAAAATAAAGCTTGTGAATGAAGTTGCAGACACGGATAATGAGTTTAAGTTTGACGGCGGAATTATTGAGTTTGTTAAGTATCTTAATAAAAATAAAAGAGTTGTGCATGAAAATCCTATATATTTAGCAAAAAAAGCAGACAACATTGAAATTGAAGTTGCCATACAGTACAATGACGGGTTTAATGTTAATGAATATTCTTTTGTAAATAATATCAATACTATTGAAGGCGGAACACATGTTAGCGGGTTCAAAACAGCGCTGACAAGGGTAATTAATGCTTATATTAATAAAAACAAAATTGCAGACATAAAACTTTCAGGGGACGATGTTAGAGAAGGTATGGCTGCAGTGATTTCTGTAAAGGTGCCTGAGCCGCAGTTTGAAGGCCAAACAAAAACTAAACTTGGGAACCATAATGTGAAAGGCATAGTTGATTCTGCAGTGACTAATGCGTTAAGCGAGTTTTTTGATGAAAATCCTACAGTGGCAAAAGAGATTGTAAACAAAGCTGTAATGGCAGCAAAAGCAAGAGAAGCTGCAAGAAAAGCGAGAGAACTTACAAGGAGGAAATCTGTACTAGGTTCTGGAAGTTTGCCGGGGAAACTTGCCGACTGCCAGGAAAAAGATCCTGCAAAGTGTGAACTGTTCCTTGTGGAGGGCGACTCTGCAGGTGGAAGTGCCAAGTCTGCAAGGTCAAGAGAAACACAGGCAATATTGCCGCTAAGAGGTAAAATAATCAATGTGGAGAAAGCAAGGATTGATAAAGTGTTTGCAAACAACGAGATATCTACAATGATTTCTGCTATTGGAACAGGGATTGGAGATGATTTTAACATAGAAAAAGTAAGGTATCATAAAATAATTCTTATGACTGATGCAGATGTGGACGGGTCGCACATAGATTGTTTGTTGTTAACCTTCCTTTATAGGTTCATGAGGCCTTTAATTGAAGCAGGTTATGTGTATATAGCGTTGCCACCATTGTATAAAGTCAAAAAAGGAAAAGAGGAAAGGTATGTGTATAATGACGAAGAACTGAAAAGAGTGCTTGAAGAACTCGGAGAAGATAATGTTAACATACAAAGGTATAAAGGATTAGGAGAAATGAACCCTGAACAGTTGTGGGAAACAACGCTTAACCCTGATGTGAGAAAACTTAAGCAAATAACTATTGAAGATGCTGTAGAAGCTGACCAGATGTTTACAGTGCTTATGGGTGACCAGGTTGAGCCAAGGAGAGAGTTCATATTTGCAAACGCAAAGAAAGTGAAAAATCTTGACGTGTAAAATGGAAGACAGGATAATTAAGCAAGTAATTGAAAAAGAAATGAAAGATTCTTACATAGACTATGCTATGTCTGTCATTGTAAGCAGAGCTTTGCCTGATGTGAAAGACGGGTTAAAGCCAGTGCACAGAAGGATATTGTTTGCAATGAAAGAGTTGGGGTTAGTACATAACAAGCCTTACAAAAAAAGTGCAAGGATCGTTGGGGAAACTTTAGGTAAGTTTCATCCGCACGGTGACACTGCCGTGTATGATTCCTTGGTAAGAATGGCGCAGAATTTTTCTTTGCGTTATCCTTTAGTTGAAGGGCAAGGCAACTTTGGTTCTGTTGACGGCGACAGTGCAGCTGCAATGAGGTATACTGAAGCGAGAATGTCTAAGCTTGCAGAAGAATTGCTTGTAGATATTGAAAAAGAAACTGTGGATTTTACGCCAAACTTTGACGGAAGCTTGAAAGAGCCTGTCGTGTTGCCTGCAAAGCTGCCTAACTTGATAATTAACGGGTCAACCGGAATTGCAGTTGGCATGGCCACAAACATACCGCCGCATAACTTGAATGAAGTTGGGAAAGCTATTATATACCTTATAGACAACCCTGATTGTGAGTATTTTGACCTTATGCAGTTCATAAAAGGCCCGGATTTCCCTACCGCAGGAATAATTATGGGCGAGGCAGGGATAAAAAGTGCGTACAAAAACGGTAAAGGTTTAGTCAAAATAAGAGCAAGGACTAAGATTGAAGAACATAATAATAAAACAAGAATAATCATTACCGAAATTCCTTACATGGTTAATAAGGCAAACCTTATAGAAAGCATTGCCAACCATGTAAATGATAAAAAAATTGTTGGTATAAGCGATATAAGGGATGAAAGCGACAGGAAAGGAATGAGGGTTGTTATTGAAGTTAAAAGGGATGCCAATCCTGAAGTTGTGTTAAACCAGCTTTACAAACAAACACAAATGCAAACCACGTTCGGGATTAACCTTCTTGCGTTGTATAATAACCAGCCAAAGGTTATGACGTTGAAAGAGGTTTTACAATATTATATTGAACATAGAAAAGATGTTATAATACGAAGAACTAAATATGACCTGAAAAAGGCAGAGGAAAGAGCTCATATACTGGAAGGTCTTACGATTGCGCTGAATAATATTGACGATGTCGTGCAGCTTATTAAAAAAGCAAACAATGTTGCATCGGCAAAAGAAAAGCTTGTTGAAAATTATAAGCTAACTGATGTACAAGCCCAGGCAATACTAGACATGAAACTAAGCAAGCTGACATCGCTTGAACAAAATAAGCTTAAAGAAGAGTACGAAAACCTTCTAAAGTTAATAGCTGACCTGAAAGATATACTTGCTTCTGAATTGAGGGTGTTGAACATAATAAAAGATGAAGTTAAAGAGCTTATGGAAAAATACGGTGATGAGAGAAGGACGGAAATTGTTGAAGTTTATGATGAAATTGAAACTGAAGACCTTATACCTGATGAAGATGTGGTTATTACTGCAACATATTCAGGTTATGTGAAAAAACAGCCGCTTGATCTTTATAAAATGCAGAAAAGAGGAGGCGTGGGGATAAAAGCTACCAAAACAAAAGAGGATGATGCGGTTGAACATTTGTTTACTGCAAGCACACACAGCATGGTGCTTTGCTTCTCAAATAAAGGAAAAGTCTATTGGCTTAAAGCTTATGAAATCCCAACTGGTTCAAGGTATTCAAAAGGAACTCCAATAATAAATATACTAAGAATGGAACCTGGCGAAAAAATTAATGCTATGATCCCTATAAAAGAGTTTGATGACGGACATTACCTTATCATGGCAACAAAAAAAGGCCTGCTCAAAAAAACAAACCTGAAAGCGTACTCTAAACCAAGAAAAGGAGGGATTATTGCTATCGGTTTAAGAGACAATGATGAACTTGTCAATGTAAGAATGACAAACGGTAAAATGAATTTTATAATAGCTACAAAAAAAGGTGTGGCTGTAAAGTTCAATGAAAATGATGTAAGAGCAATGGGAAGAACTGCTTCAGGAGTAAGAGGAGTCAATCTAAGGCAAAATGATGAAGTTATAGGGCTGGAAATTGGTGATGATAACATGGATTTGTTAACAATAACAGAAAATGGTTACGGGAAAAGAACAAGCATAAGTGATTATAGGTTGATAAGGAGAGGGGGCAAGGGAGTAATTAATATTAAAACCACTGCCAGGAACGGCAATGTTGTCGGGATCAAAACTGTAAGCGATGAAGATGAAGTTATGTTCATATCACAAAATGGAGTTATCATAAGAACGCCTGTAAGCGGCATATCAAAAATTGGAAGGAATACGCAAGGTGTGAGGATAATGAAGCTTAAAGAAGGAGATAAAGTTACTACACTGGCGAAAGTTGTTAGTTATGCTGAATAATTTTTCCACACGTCCAAAATATTTTTTCTTGAATCATCTAATGTTCCTGAAGCGTCAACATACTTTACAATCGTACCTTTTGATTCAAAGAGTTCTCTTAACCATTGGCTTTTGTAAACGTCTAAACTTTTCTCAAGAAAAGATTTTTCCTCAAACTTGCAATTATCTTCTTTATTCCTATCTTTTGAACGTTCCAAGGCCAAAGATACACTGTCAATCACTGGGATAATTAATAAATGAGGTGTTCTTGACATTGCGTAAATGTTGCCTTCTAATGCTAAAACATCTTCAACTGTAAACTTAATACCTTTTTCTTTTGCATCCAATGGCTGGTAAACCAAGCTTGAGCAGATCGACCTGGATGAGATTACATTATAGTTTTGTTGTAATGCAGGGAAAATTAAGCTGGATAACAAATGTTTCCTGTCTTCAGCGTAAGCTTGAGCAATCTCGTGAACACTATAAGTGGAACCTTTTACTATCATATTGTTCCTTATTTTTAACCCTATACCAGAATATGTCGGCTCGGAAAGAAAAATGTAGTCGTAACCTTTTAACTCTTCCAGGGAAGGCAAACAACCTTGGTTAAGCTGGTACTCGTCTGTGTTGAAGATTTTTTTACCCCTTGATTCTTCATAATCAAGAATCATGTTTATCAAAGTGCCTTTGCCGATCCTGTCAATGCCGTCCACAACGATGTATCTACCTTGCATAATATAAGGAAAATTTGCAAAAATTTAAATAAATTTGTGTGTTTTGTTCTCTATAATGAAAGAAATAACTGATGAAAAACTTAACAAATATTTTAGCATAACAAAAGAAGCATTCGAAATGGCTAAAGCTTCCGGCAACAGAACTGAGTTAAAAGAAGAAAGAGAAGATTTTCTTGACATGATTGAAAGGTATATTAAAGATGCAGATCATTTTAGGTCAAACGGGGACTATATTAATGCTTTTGCAGCCTTAAACTATGCACACGGATGGCTTGATGCTGGCGCAAGGATTGGTATGTTTGACGTGAAAGATTCAAGGCTGTTTACTGTGGATGATTAAGTTAGATATCCAAACAACAACCCTGCAAGAGTTGAATAAGCTATAACCAGGCCAACATACACTGCAGTTCTTTTCGTGCCTAACACTCCTCTAACAACAAGCATGTTTGGCAAGCTTAAACTTGGGCCTGCCAACAACAAAGCCAAAGCCGGTCCTGAATGCATACCTTTTGCAATCAATGCCTGCAAAATTGGGATTTCTGTTAATGTAGAAAAGTACATGAATGCTCCAAATATTGAAGCAATGAAATTGCCGATAATTGTATTGCTGCCTACCAATTGTGTTATTAGGTTTTCAGGAAGCAAAGGCATGATAAACCCTGCAATGAATACTCCTATAAACAATAAAGGCAAAATTAATTTTGAGAAGCTCCATGTCTCTTCAAGCCATTTCTTAACTATATGATCCTTAAATTTCCACCAGACCAAAACTATAACGCTTAAAGTAAACCCGCCCATTAACGAGTATTTAACCGCTTTGTTTATTTGCAAACCATTAACCACCAAAACTGCTATCATTAAAGCAAAAAAAATCAGCAAAACCAGATTAGATATCTTAGACTCTTCTGATTCCTGCAAGATGAATTTTGCTTTATCAACTTTTTCTCTAAAAATCAATTGCATAGATACCCCAACCAATATCGATAATAAAATTGCTGCGCTTACCCTGGCCAAACCTATTTTTAAGCCAAGAACGCTGATTGTTAAAAATATAGCGGCAATATTAATTGCAGGGCCTGAAAAAAGAAAAGTAATCGCTGGACC
The DNA here is from genome assembly GCA_003694495.1 of Candidatus Woesearchaeota archaeon. GTDB lineage: Archaea > Nanobdellota > Nanobdellia > SCGC-AAA011-G17 > GW2011-AR17 > J104. Next base: position 168 of record RFJO01000013.1, on the reverse strand, counting down.
TAATCCAGCGCCACGTTTTCTTATACCTGCAAACAAAGGAAGGATTGTACACGAGCATACTGCCAAGATGCTGCCTGATACTGACGCTACGCCATAAGACACATACTTTTTTGCTTCATGGCCAAGATATTTCATAACTTTTTCTTTTTTTATAAAAACGCCAATTGC
>RFJO01000012.1 GCA_003694495.1 Candidatus Woesearchaeota archaeon | reverse complement strand
GAAGAATTATGTGGCTGAACTCTCTTCGCATTTGAAAACTTTGTTTTACACTAAATGGGAATCTAAAAGAAATGAACTTGATAAGCTTAACTTAACGCAAGAAGAACTACAACATTATTTTCAAGACTCATTGCTAATGTTGGCCAACTGGCTTAATAGTACAATACAAAAAATAAATCAAAGAATGCAAACTGAAAGTTTTGAAGATGCGTTCTTTTATGTTAAGCCGGATTTGATAGAACAAAAGTTTGTATCGGATAAATATAAAGTTATGGGGTTTATTGATTATATCATGCTAAAGGATGATAAAATTAAAATAATGGACTATAAAACATCGAAAAGCGCAGAGCTTAAGCCAGAGTATAAACTACAGCTTGGAATATATGCGCTCTTATTTTTGGAAAGGTATGGCAAAATGCCCGATGAAGTCGGGTTGTGGGTGCTTAAGCATGGGGAAGTTACTTTGCCTGTTACAGAACAGTTGATTAAAGATGCAAAATTTGAAGTCGAACAGATTCACCTTGCAACAGAGTCAGAAAATATAGAAGATTATCCTAAAAAACAAAGCCCGTTGTGCAAGTGGTCAACAGGACAGTGCGAGTTTTATGAAAAGTGTTTTAATCTTGAATCTTGAGTTTGCTTACCCTTGTTTGATTGTTAAAAGAGTCAATGAAATATTTTTCAAAAGCATAATTCATGTTTAGCAAAACGTATCTTGAATCTTGAAGGTAAACTTTGCTTTTCCTTTTTATGTTCTGTGAAATTATTAGATTGCCGTTTTTAAAAAAGATTTTGTCTTCAAATAACGGATCTTTCTTTAATAACCTTTGAAAAAAGCTTAACTTATTTGGCTTTATTTGATAAAGCGCTAAAATGTATGAATTTGGATGTTCGTTAAAGTGAGAATAAATTAAGTCTAAAGCTGTAGTGCCTACATCTAATTCCTTAAATTCTTGGGATTCTAGTCTGTATATTGAAAGCAGTTTTTCTAAGTCCATAACTGGTGGAATTAAAATTGAGAATTTAAACTTTTTCAAACTTTAAGCAAAATGTTTAAAAACTAACAAAAGTTTAAGCTCTGTATGGATTACGAAAAACTTGGATTTAAGTGCGGGATAGAAATACATCAGCAGCTTGAAACGCATAAACTATTTTGCCATTGTCCTAGTTTGGTTAATGATGAAAATGAAGCTGACATATTCTTTGAAAGAAAGCTGAAGGCTATAGCCGGAGAAACTGGAGAAGTTGACAAGGCTGCACAATATGAGAGATCTAAAAATAAAGCCTACAAATATGAAGGATGTTCGACTTCTTGCTGTCTTGTTGAGATGGATGAAGAACCGCCGCACGCGCTGAACAAAAATGCCCTGAAAACTGCACTTGAAGTGGCTATGTTGTTGAATGCTAATGTGGTTGATAAAGTAATGTTCATGAGAAAAACTGTGATAGACGGCTCTAATGTTTCAGGGTTTCAAAGAACAGCGCTTATAGCAACTGATGGGTATGTTAATACTTCTAAGGGAAAAGTAAAGATTGAATCAATATGCTTGGAAGAAGAAGCAGCAAAAAAACTTGAAGATAAAGAGGGTTATACAAAGTACAGACTTGACAGGTTAGGCGTGGCGTTGTTAGAAATTGCAACCGATGCATCCATAAAAGATCCGGAGCATGCGAAAGAAGTGGCTTCTATAATTGGAATGGTGCTGAGGAGTACAAATAAAGTTAAAAGAGGGATTGGTACAATAAGGCAGGATGTTAATGTGTCCATAAAAGGAAAGGAAAGAGTGGAAATAAAAGGGTTCCAGGAACTGAAGTATATGCCTAAAGTAATTGAGAATGAAGTGAAAAGACAAATCAAACTAAAAAAATCTCAGAAGGAAGTAAGAAAAGCTAACCCCGACGGCACAACAACGTTTCTTAGACCTATGCCTGGAGCCGCAAGGATGTACCCTGAAACTGATGTTGAGATTGTCGATATAACCAAAGAATTACTTGATTCGATTAAGTTGCCTGAATTGTTAGATGAAAAGGCTTTAAGGTATGAAAAAGAGTTTAATCTTAATGCTGACCTTGCAAAAGCGTTAGTTAAACGAGGGGTAGATTTTGATATTTATGTGAAAGACTACAAAAATGTTGAGCCAACATATATTGCTACAATACTTACATCTTTTACAAAAGAACTTAAACGGAAACATAATCTTGAGCCAAAAAAAGAAGATTATGCTTTTGTGTTAGATTTGCTTAATAAAAACAAGATCCCCAAAAATGCAGTGCAGGATGTCCTAATGAAAAAGGCAAAGGGTGAAACGGTAAAGGTTAATGATTATGCGCAAGTTGATGATGCACAATTAAAAACATTTATTGAACAGTTGGTTAAAGATAACCCTGATGCACCAATTGGTGGTTTAATGGGCGATATAATGAAACATTTTAAAGGCAAGGTTGACGGGAAAAAAGCTATGGAGATTTTGAAGGCTTTAAAATAAACTCGCTGTAAAGTTTTCTTGAAAATTTTATAGGGTCTCTTAATGTGTGAAAATAAAATGTATAAAGGTACTTTGTTAAAGGGAGTGCTCTGGTTATGACACTAATGTTGTTTGTTTTTACCGCCTTAACAATGGAATTTGCTGTCTTTTTTGAATCAGCTAAAGTGTATGTATAGCCTAGCCAGCTTAAGTCGTGTAAATCCGACGTGCCAACAATGGGCTTGTTTAACAGTTTTGACACCCTTTCTGCTTTTATGTTTGGTTTGTTGTAAAATCTGTTGTAAAAAAAAGAATACTCTAAAGCGTCAATATTGTCTTTATGCTTGAAAAGGTTTTTACCTAAGCAGTTGGACATGTTGTAAAATGGATGAGGGGCAATCCTTAAAACCGAGTCAGGAAGGTTTTGCAAATCTTCAATTGTTAAAATGTTTTGTAAATGTTTTTTTTTAATGTTAACTAGCAATACTTCTCCTTCAGGGAAATAATATTCAGTAGATGGAATTAAGAGGATGCCTTTACTTTTTGCATAATCCTTAAAATCTTCAGTCGTTTGTAACGGGTTGCGGCGAAAACGTTCGAGCGTGCAGATGGGTGAATAGTGCTCGCTTAAACATAAAATGTCATATCCTAGTTTGGCAGCATAGTCAATGACTTGTTTTGGGTTATAACTAGTTTCATTTTCATGCAAATAATTAGTGTGGCAGTGAAATTCTATTTTGAGCATTAGTTTTTTTTAAAAATGATTTACTTAAAAAAGTTATGAAGTAACAAATTCTTCAATTTCTTTCAATATCTTGGCTGAATTTTTTAATATCCCATGTGTTGCATTTTTTGTAATGATTTTTGCGTTGGGTAACACTCTTGAAAAGTCTCTTGAAAGATGCTTCGTAAAAAATTGGTCACGGCGGCTTGTTATTATAAGAATGTCGTTTGTTATGAATGGGATCTTATCTTTAACATCATAGTTATACATTGCATACAATGTCGAAAGTGAAATTACTAATGGTGTGTTTAAGAGAGATTTGATAAATATCTTTTTGTCAGAATCTTTTTTAAATTTGCTATAATCTAAAAATTTTTTATCTTTGATTTTTTTACCTTGTACAAACATTAGCAAGGAAGAAATTATTTTTTTTAAAACACGCCTCTTTTTTCTTAAATACTTGCTTCTTGAAAATATTAAAGGGTTGCGGTAAACACTGTTTATTACGATGCTTTTTTTGACTTTATATTTAACATTGTAATATAATGCAACCATGCCGCCCATGCTGTGGCCAATTAGGATTGGTTTGCGTATATTATGATGCGATAAGATGCGTTTTATGTCTTTGGCCATTAAGTTGATTGAGTAATATTTTTTATTGGTTGGCTTTGATGATTTGCCGTGGCCTCTTAGATCCATATAAATAATAGGAAAACCTAATTTTTTGAAGTGATTAATCTCATCTTTAAAACAAGTCCAGTTAACCATCCAGCCGTGAATGAAAACTAAAGTTGGTTTTTTTGATCCTTTGTTTAAATAATTGTAATATATTTTTAAGT
>RFJO01000011.1 GCA_003694495.1 Candidatus Woesearchaeota archaeon | reverse complement strand
TTTTTTTATATTTTTTTTCTGAAATTTTTTGGTTATGCTCCCCTTGAACAAAAACCTTTCTTGCTTTTTCATAATTCTTAATCTCTTTTTTCTTTAAAATGCCTAAATCTAAAAAAAATGATAAATCATCAGGTGTAGCCTCAAGCTTAAACAAATCCTTATCTAAAAAATCATAAAATAAAGGATACAACTCTCTCTCATCGACTTTTCTTATGCCAAGACAAGACAACCGTTCTATTTCATGTGCTAAGTCCGCCATTTTTTTCTAACTATTGGTCAGATTCAAGAGGCTTCACATCAATCACATAATTTTCAGCATCACCTTCTGTCAATTCCTGAGTTGTTGGTGGAGCTAAAGCTTGCTGATAATCTGACAATGTCCTCCCACCTGGCAGAATGTACTCTGTGCATACTGTCGCCTTAAGTGCCTCTACATTAGAGTTCAACCCTACTACTGCATTAGCTAATAATTCATTGTACGCCTGTGCAACCTCTGTTTGCCGCTCAAGGAATTGAACTGCTTTATTTACAGCCATAAGGCCTGTTGTCAAAGACTGCTGCCCTTTAATTTCTTGAACTGCATAAGGCACTTGGAAATCTACATACATTTTTCCCTTCTTCATTGTCGTAATAGCACCAGAAACCAAGTCTTGGAACTCGTCCATTTTTCTTATTTGGTTTTGAATAACTTCAATTAAACCGTCGCCTTCTTCTTCTTCGAGTTTCAAGGTGGAATATGTATCCCTATACTGCCCGATTAGTGTTTGCAGCTGGGTTAACCTTGCAAATTCATCTCTGTCAAATGGCTTTTGTGCTTTTACAGCCTGTTCTCTTTTATTTTCAAGGGATTTATATTCTGCTTCAAGTGCATCCAGGTCTCTTTCAATGTTTTGTTTGACTCCTTCCAAACCTTGTCTCCATTCCACAACCCTTTCGACTTCTCCTCTTAGTTGTGTTTTAAAATTATTAATGTCTTCATATGTTTTTTGAACCTCTTCTAGGCTTTCGCCAACATATTCTGGCAGTTGACTAATACCTTGACTCACTTTAGCTAAAGCATCTGTCATAGGCATGGTTTTTTTAAAGAAAGGGATTCTATCCAAAAAACTTCCTCTATCACGCACTCTCTCATCTGCAACTAATTCCAGTGCAAGACTATGCCTTTTTCTCAAATCACTCACTTTAACCTTTTTTGCCTTTCTTTCAGACAGTTCGCCAACATTAGCCAAAGAATCTTTAGCTTTTTCTATCCTTGCGCCAACTTCCCCAACCAAGCTTTCCAACCTCGTACATTGTTGCACGCCTTGTTGCAAAGTCTGTTGTGTCCTTGAATGGATTCCCCTTAGGCTATCAGTATATTGTCTTATTTTTGTGGTATATTGACCAACCTTTTCTTTAAGCTTATCTGATTCAAATTCGATCATTTTTTCCTCCATAGATTTTATTTTTATTGTATACTACGCCAAAAACCATATTGCGGTGTCATAAAACCACAATCATTTGCTTTGTTATGAGAACTTTCTTGCTCAAGTGCAGGTTTGTTCTCAGCATGCATTTGTGATTGTGCTGTATCCTCAGAAAGGCTTTGATATTTTTCTTTTAAGGCACTAACAATATCAGCATACTGGCTTACTATAGTATTATATGTTGTCACTAGTCCTTCCTCCACCTTGTCGAAAACATCAGGTGCAACCGCCACTATCTTGGGTAAAGCCCGGGCAGCCATGTATAATTCTACATTACTACCGCCAACCAACCCAACTGTTTTCACTATCTTGGGTAAAGCCTGAGCAGCCTGAGATACTCTCTCATCATTCACCAATTCTTTTAAAGGTCGGTTATACGTCTTAAGTTTTTTAGCAAATGCATCAAGATCATTTTTACTTTTCATTTCCATTTTTCCCACATGATTATTTTAAACACTTACAAACACAACTCATATATAAATCTTTTTATTACTATAGGGTGACTACCACCAAGATTGAAGTTAATTATTAAAAATAGATTTTTATCTTAAAAAGCTTAACTCTTTACCTTTGACAATAATGTTAACCTGGTTTTTTGTATAGATTTTATCAAAATTCTAGAATAAGTCTTCTAACCTTAAGTTATTTTTAAAAAATAAAAAAAAGAAATTGTTTTTATTTCTTGAACAGCATTCTTATAAAGATTACTGCCAAGATTATCAAAACAATATCACCAACCAACCAAAACAGTTTACTTTTAGACTTAAAAAAGTCTTTCACTTTTGCCACTGCACCTTGTTCTGGTTCATTTGGTACAACTGTTTCTTCAACTGGACCTTGCTCTTCACCAGCTTGTTCAGGCACATTAACACCTAAAAGCTTTGAAGCTAGTAAAGCATCGCCGTTTCTTGCATTAACCCTAAAGTTATGCACACCTGGGTGTACACCTTCTTTCAACTTCATGTACACATAGCTGTGATACTTGTCACCTGGGTTAAGCTTTTTAGGCGCTTCCACACCTGTCACTTCAGCCCATGCACTGATTTCTGTAACATCCAAGGTTAACTCTAAACTGTTGTCATTATCGTTTTGCAATATCAAAGGCACAACAAACTTTGTTTGCCCTTCTTTCAAGTTAACTGTTTCAACTTCTGGGTTAATTGCAACAACTGCACCAGTCAATTTGTTGGTTTCTGGTTCTTCCTGTTGAACAGGTTCACCTTCTACAACAACCTTAACCAACTTTGATGCAACCTCATCGCCGTCATCGTACACGACTTTAGCTTCTACGTAATATTCGCCAGGTTTAGCATCTTCCGGCACTACATGGTTAAATTCCCACCTGTAGCTATTATCACTATCATCATATGAGTCAAGGTCAAAGTAAGGTGAACGCTCATTTAACCCGATTTCTGGTTCAAGAAGTTGCATATAAACTTCATCTTGTGCATCGTTGCCGATGTTTTCAGCTTCAAGCACAAAGTGTATAGTGTCTCCTTGGCTAACTGTTTCTGGTGTAACTTCAACATTAGTCAACATTACGTCAACATCTTGTCTTTCAAGGTCAAGCTCGATCTTATCATAATTACACTGTTCATCTTCGTTACCGTCATCGTATGCTTTCACATAAAGCATAAACTTATCACTATCATCAAAATCTGATGTTGGCACAAACATTGACAACTTGAATGTTTTATCATCTCCGTCTCTTACCCTTTCAGTACTTGAAACAACTTTTCTTAACCTGTCATCCTGGTCCATGTTGTAAAGCAAAGCTTCGACTGTTGCTTTGACATCATCATCGCCGTTATTGTCAACAGTTACTTCTATTTTCACTTCTTCACCTGGCTTATACTCGTCCCCGTCATCAGGGTTTTCTATTGTAACGTCCAGGTCACCCACAACGCCTTCCTTACAAAGGTCAGGTATAACTTGTGTGTTTACTAAAACATCAGCAGTTTTAACATTGTTTGCTGTCAATGTAACTTGGCCTTCATACAAAGCAACATCCATTTTATCTTCAACAGCAACATGGATTGTAAATGTTGCAGTCTGACCAGGTTCTAATGGCGTGGTTGGCAAATCATAAGAAAATGTTAGCCTGTCGCCATCATCATCTTCAAGATTAGCCACATCGCCAGTATAGTCAGCTGTAAAGGTTGTCAATGTAACGCTACCTGTATTTGTAACTGTTATGTCTTCTTCAACATCCAAGTCTGACGGTGTTTCAAAGTTAACTGATGTTTTGCTTAAAGTAAAGTCTTCTACTGAATTCAATGTCACAGAATACGGAATAGACGCAGTATTGCTTGGATCATTTTTATCAGTTGCTGTCAGTGTTCCAGTATAAACACCGTGCATTTTTCCTTTCGGCAAAACCAATGTAAATGTGTGATCCAGGCTATCATTTGCTGGCACACCGTTCAAGTCTGTCACAACAGGCGCTGTTATTGTGTTAGCGCCGTTTGTTAAATCAGTAGCAGTAAAAGATACGTCTAATGGGTTTGCGGGATCTGTATTCGCTACATTTACAGTAAATGTAACTGTATCTCCCGGGTTACCTGTTTGTGTCAATGCCACGTCATTCAGCTGCAAAGTTGCTGCTGATACGGAAAAAACAGACAATAACAGCATTGCCACAATACTTAACATTATTTTTGTTTTCATATTAATTTAACCCCCTACAAATGCATTCTTAGGTTGTTGCTATTGCTTTTTAGTAACACCTTTATAAATCTTATGGAAAATCTTTTTAAATATTATAGAATCAGGCGTTATATCTTCAGACTAACGACTTTAGACACCATATCTTGTATTGACATGCCATATATTGTATCTGCTTCTGTAATTATAGCATCATTGTGCGAAATAACTATATATTGCGACTTTTCGGCATATTTTGCAATCAGTTTTGACAACAGTTCAGAGTTCTTTTTATCCAGTGCAGCATCAACTTCATCCAAAACATAAAAGTGTGCTGGCTTATACTCTTGTATTGCAAATATAAAAGACAACGCTGCCATGGTTTTCTCCCCGCCAGACATACCTTTCGTGTCAAGATACTTATTCCTTGCTAATTCAAGCTTAATATCCACGCCACCATCGAACGGATCTTCAGGGTTTTCTAGTTGTAGGAATGCCTTATGGCCTTTCGTTGTTAATGTTAAGAAAATTTCTTGGAAATACTTATCCACAGCGTTGAATGTTTTTATGAAAACTTCTTTCTTTTTTGAATCAATCTCATACATCATTCTTAACACGTCTTCTTTCTCAAGCTTAAGCTTTTCATATTTCTCTGTAAGCACATCATACTCTTCCTTAACCTTTTCATATATTTCCAAAGCTCTCATGTTGACGTTACCCATATTTCTCATAGCTTGTTCTAATGACTTAATCTCAGAGTTAAGCTCAGCTAAGCTAACGCCTCTTCTAAGTTGTACATCATTATACTCCTCAAACTCCTTCTTTAAGCCTTCAAGTTCACCATTTATCATTGCAATCCTTACATTAACATCATTCATGCTTGATTCTTTTCCCATTATCCTTTCTTCATTTTTTATTATTTCCACTTCATACTTCTGGATATTATCCTTTATTTTGTTCTTTGTTTTGAACAAGTGCTCATAATC
>RFJO01000010.1 GCA_003694495.1 Candidatus Woesearchaeota archaeon | reverse complement strand
GGCTTTGCCGCCTTTTTGGTGGCGTGCTACGAGTTGTAAACTGCCGCCCTTGACCAAATGATTCTTGGCTTGTTCAATCATACTAAAACATACATCTTTTCCGGCTGTCTGTGGGGGATTGAGAAGGATGACGTCAAATTTTTGGTTCTTGACAGTTTCATACAAATCTCCGTTTTTGACTTTGATGTTTTTTATGCCTTTGGTGTTAAGTTTAGAAAGATAACAAGCACGCTCGTTGATATCAGTTAGTATGACCTCATTTTCTGTTAACTTTGATGCAATAATGCCAATAATGCCAATACCGCAACCTAAGTCAAGAACTCGGTCGTTTTTTTTAACTACCATATTTTCTGCAAGAATTTTTGAACCTAAATCAATCTTATTTTTTGAAAATACTCCTGAGCTAGAGGTTAACTCTATTTCAAACCCCCTAATTGTATCGTTGATTTTTATTAAATCGAACCTAGAATCCTGTTTTTTGCTATAATAATGACTCATGGCATTATACCTATCAAATATAAAGATAACCTGTCAGCGCCGCGTATTAGGTCATCTTCAGTTTTGCCTTCAATTATAATACAGTTGTTGTCTAAACTTATTTGATTTTTGTCAGATTTTTTTAACCAGATGACTGAAGATTCTTTGGTGGCGTTTTCACAAGTTCTTACTGCAAAATTGTGGTATGGTTTAGTCATTGAACTGTTTACAGCAATGTTCATGAAATATTTGTTGTCAATAAACTTGTCAATCTCTAGCGCAGCTATGGTGGCTTTTGAGGTTAAGTTTGCATCTGGGTCTATGGTTATGTAAACGTTGTTATCGTCTCTAAGCGTGTGAAAGATTTTTCTGTCTATGTTAATGTCTTCTAAGCTTAAGGGATCGTACCTTAAATTGATAAAATAAGGCTGGTGGTTGCCAGGGAAGTATATTTCAATCTGGTAGCCAATATAGTTGTCAAATGCAACTTTTGTCACTTTGAACTCAGAGTCGCCGTTTGAGTAGAGATAAGTGCTAGATTTGTTTACTTTGAAAGGGCCACAACCAGCTATCAAAAGTAATACTAAAATTAAAATTGTTGCCTTTTTCATTTTAAATTTGTTGTAAAGTTATTTTGTCAACCAATTTAACTAATTCTTTTCCTTGGATAGTTAAACAGTTGTTTTTAAACTCAACCTTTGTAAGGTTTGATTCTTTTAATAATATTACGCCTATGTTGTCTGTGGCATCTTCGCAGGATTTTAACGGCAGTTCAGTGCATAACTCGTTGTCTTCATAACATGCAGTTACAACTAAAGGGCTTAATGGTATGTTGCGTTTAAGCTCGTATAACGCTTCCTGGTTTCTATCCTTGGGGTTTATGCTTAAATAAATCTTTTGCATTGAGTTTAAGATGTTTAATGGGATATAGTTTATAGATATGTTTTCTAAATCTTTAGGGTTTGATATTATGGTAAGCTGTTTGTTAGGAAGATAAGTTGTCCAAAGGTTGTTTTCTGTGCGTATAAATTTTTTCCCCTGATAAGTGTACTCATTGTCTTTTTCAGAAGTATCATAAAAGTTTAATGCGCTTAAAACCATGATTGAGATTATAAATAAACCTAAAATGCCGGTTAGTTTTTGCTGTTTAGTTATCTTCGAAACTTTTGGTTTATATTTTCTTTTCATTAGAAGTAATTAAAAAGTTGTTAAATAAAAATGTTTCGGAAATAAAAAAAGAAAAAAAGGGTTGAAGCTTTTATGCAGTTTCAACGGTTATGTCGCTGTCAGTGGTACCCTTAACAACAACTTCTGAGCCAGAGAATTTAGCTCTGTGGGTTTCACTTGCAACAGCTTTAGCAGCTCTCCTAGTGTCAGCTGCACTTGTACCTGCAACTAACATAGCTACTTTGTTACCGTTGTCAACCATCTTAACTAATGCTTCACCGTCTTGGTATGGCCAATCAGCACAGCTTACGCCGAACAATGATTCAGCCAATGAGTTAGCACATGGGCCACCTACAACGATTAAGTTGTACATGGTTGGGTCGCTAACTTCTGTGTCAAGCATTGTTTTCGGTGTTATCTGCTGTGGTGCGTAACCAGTTCCGCCACTGGATACTGTTGCGTCCTTGCCTTTGATAACGATGTTAGCAAAGACTTGGTCGTTTGGTATCATTAGCTTAACTCTGTCACTGGATGATTGACCTTTAGGCTCTTTTATTACGATACCGTAATATGTCCTGTGGTCTTCATCTTTGGTACCGATAGCTGTTTGACCACTGCCCCAAAGAAGTTCTGTACCTTCTTCAGTGTCTGATGAGTTACCTAATGAAGCAACTCTTCCACTGCTTAGGCCCCATCTCATACGTAGATCGTCAACACCGTTTAACATGTCTGATGTTGAGTCTGCGTTGACATCTAGTTTTAGACCTAAGAGACCAGTTTTGTTCCATTGGAACTCTTTTAATAACCTAACGTTACCTTGGTCACCTGTACCTTTTGTGTTTTCATAGTTTACAGCTAACACAACAGATGTTGAGTCGTTAACTGAACCATGCCACTTGATTTTGTTGTTGCTTGGGTCTTTGTAGAAAACATCTAG
>RFJO01000106.1 GCA_003694495.1 Candidatus Woesearchaeota archaeon | reverse complement strand
TTTTATTACAATAAATTTATAATGTTTAAATAATTCTTACTAATTATGAGCAAGGAAAAGATTGCAATTTCGATTGATTCTGATTTATTGGAGGAGATAGACTCAATGGTTGACGGCACAAAGTTAAGGTCCAGGTCTCAGGCCATAGAAGTTTTATTAAAACAAAGTATTAAATTCAAGCCAGTTGATGTTGCTGTAATGCTGATTCATTCAAGGGAACTTGAAAACATTTTTAGAAAATTTGAAGGCAAACCTTTTTTTGAGCACAACCTTGATTTTCTTAGGAAAAACAGGTTCAAAGAACTTTACATTGTTACTCAAGAGACTTCAAGGTTTAAGGCTTATACGGATAATGATATTAAAATAAACCTTATAACTGAAAGTTCAGCAAAAGGTACAGCATCAGCTTTAAACTTACTCAAGGACAAACTAAAAACCGACTTTGTTGTGTTTAACGGCGACACATTAAATGATTTTGACATAAGGCGTATGATCTCCAAGCATAAGTCTTCTAAATATATTTGTACTATGGGCTTAATTAGCAGCACATCTCCATCCTCTTTTGGGTCCGTTGTTCTTGACGGCGAACAGATTGTGGATTTCAAGGAAAAGAAAGAAGCTTCAACAAACATTATCAACGCTGGGATATACATTTTCAAGCCAAACATTTTTTTGTTATTTGACGATAAAACGCAAAGTTTAGAGAATGACTTGTTTCCGAAGTTGGCAAAGTTAAACTTGTTGCAGGGTTTTTTCACGTTAGGCAAATACGTTCACGCCCCAGATTTAATTTAAATTCTATATTAGAAGACCATAAGTTTTATAAACAAGTTAATGGTATGAAAACTTCATACTCAAAGAGAAACAGGTCACAGTCCATAAAACACCTCCCTGTGTATGTGGCTCATGTTTCTCTTTTATAAAAAATGTGAGTGATATGCAAAAAAGGAGGTCAATGTTCTCTTTGAGTATATTGGGGGATGGTTTATTGTTATAAACAAGGGTGGTTTAAATAAAAGGAGCAGTTTTTTTGGATAGGGATGGTGTAATTAACGAAGAAGTCGGGTTAATTACAAAGCCAGAAGAATTAAAATTAATTCCAGGATCTGCTAGAGCAATCTCTATGTTGAATAACCTTTCTATTCCTGTCATTATAGTTACGAACCAGCCAGTTATCGGCAGAGGTTTATGTTCAGTTGAAGAACTAAACAAAGTGCACGAGCATTTGTTTAATCTGCTTTCAGAACATTCTGCCCATGTTGACGGTTTATATTACTGTCCCCACCACCCAGTTCATGGCGTTGGTGAGTATAAGTTAGCTTGTTCATGTCGCAAACCTAGTCCGGGGTTATTATTTAAGGCAAGCAAGGTTCATAATATAGATTTAAGCAAAAGTTATATGGTTGGTGACAGGACATCTGACATTAAGGCTGGCAATTTAGCGGGTTGTACCACTATTGGTGTTAAAACTGGTTATGGCTGCGATGATGGTTTTAAGGACGCCATCCCTGACATAGTTGCACAAAATTTAAAACATGCGGTTGGCATAATCATTGAGAGGCGTTTAAAATGATAATCCGTTCAAGAGCACCGGTAAGGGTAGAGTTTGGTGGCGGTGGCACAGATCTTCCCAAATTTTTTGAGAACGATACTGGTTACGTTTTGAACGCTACAATAAACAAATATGTTTATGGTACTCTTAAGCCCAAACATACAACTGATTTAAGGATAATTGCTTCTGAGTTTAAGTCTTCTAAATTGTTTAATGATGTTGATGATGGCAAGAAATTTGATGATGATGTTAAGTTAGTAAAAGAAATTATTTCAAGCTTAAAATTAAGATACGGTGTAGATTTGTTTCTTCGTTCAGACATACCACCCAACACAGGGTTAGGTTCAGGTGCAACTGTTGCTGTATCTGTGATAGGTTTGTTTAATCATTTGAAATATGAGAAAGGTATGAACAACTACGAGATTGCAGAGTATGCTTATAGGATAAACAACTTAAACAACTCTATTCCTGGCGGCAAGCAATGCCAGTATTCTTCTGTATTCGGTGGTATAAACTTTTTAGAGTTTAATAAGGATTACACAAGAGTTCACAACTTAAAACTTAAACGTTCAACATTGCTTGAGCTTGAAAAAAATTTAATTTTGGCTTACGTTGGCAAACGTCCTTCTTTAGACAATGTGACAAATTTATTAACCGAGCAGCAAAAGACTTACTCAGATAGAGAGAAACTTTTAATTTTATACAAATTAAGGGATATCGCTATTGAAATGAAATGTTCTTTGGTTAGAAATGATTTAAATTGTTTTGGCGAAAAATTAGGCGAGGCGTTTGAGTTAAAGAAAAAACTTAACCCTCTTATAACAAACCAACAAATTGAGGATATTTATAAGATGGCAAGAAAGTTCGGCGCTTTAGGTGGCAGAGTAATCGGGGCAGGCGCCGGTGGCCATATGTTGTTTTATTGCGAGTCAAACAAGGAGCAGCAAGTTGCATCAAGGTTGCAGGAAGCTGGCATTGGTATAATTGATTTTAGTTTTACGGATAACGGCTTGGAAACATGGGAGGTTAACTCATGAGGGTACTGATCACTGGCGCTACAGGTTTTATCGGCAAGCATCTTAGCATGTTTTTGTTGGGTAAAGGATGCAAGGTATTAGGCACAAGTTATTCTGGCAAACAGGGGATAAATGGCGTTGACATTGTAAAGTGTGACATTACAAACAAAGTTGAGGTTAAAGAAATCTTGTCGTCTTTTAATCCAGAATTAATATTCCATTTAGCTGCGCAAAGTTGGCCGGAAAAATCTTGGCAGGAGCCTAACACGACAATGAAGGTTAACATTGAAGGCATTATAAACTTGTACGAATCAATTAAAGATCTTAATCTTGATCCATTAGTTTTTGTACCGTGTTCTGCTGCAGAGTATGGCGACTTGGAACCTGAAGAGTACCCGGTTAAAGAAGACCACAGTTTAATGCCCATAAACCCCTATGGTTTGTCAAAAGTTATTCAAAGTTTGTTGTCTTATCAATATTATAAGAACTTTAACATTAGGTCAATCGTTTTACGTCTTTTCAACGCAACAGGTGCCTATCGTGCAAATGGAGTTTGTTCAGACTTCGTCAAACGCGCCGTCATGATTGAGAAAGGCTTGCACGAGCCAGTTTTAAATGTTGGCAACTTGGAGAGCAAGCGTGCAATAACTGATGTAAGAGACGTTATAAACGCAATTTGGTTGTTGGTTGAGAAAGGCAAGGTTGGTGAAACATACAACATTTGTGCTCCAAATGCTTATAGTATAAGAGAAATCCTAAACAAAGTTTTAGCAATAACCGGAATTAATCCTCAGATACGGCAAGACCCGTCATTGTTACGTCCGGCAGATGAAAAGATCATTATAGGCGATACAACTAAGCTCCGTCAGCACACTGGCTGGGAGCCGAAGTATGATATCGATACAACGTTAAAAGACATGGTAAGCGAGTGGAGGTTGAAATTATGAAAGCGTACATTACAGGCGTTGGCGGTTTTATGGGTCCGCATTTGGTAGATTTGCTTCTATCAAAAGGCGTTAAGGTTTTTGGCACTTATTACAACCCTACAACAGAAATTGAATCTTTGAAAAGTAAGATAGAGATTAAAGAATGCGATTTAAGGGATAAAGAGAAAGTCCGTTCTATTATTGCAGAATTCAACCCTGACATAATTTTCCACTTAGGCGCTCAAAGTTACCCGACAGTTTCATGGGATGATCCGATTTATACTGTCCAGACAAACATTGAAGGTACATTAAACATATTTGAATCAGTAAAATCATTAAAAATCAACCCGATAATTCTTGCGGCATGTTCATCTGCAGAGTACGGTCTTGTAACTGAGGATGAAGTTCCAGTGAAAGAAACTCATTCATTGCTCCCATTGCACCCGTACGGTGTTTCAAAGGTTGCCACAGATTTGATTGCTTACCAGTATCACAAAAACTTTGGTATAAGAAGTTTACGTGCAAGGATTTTTAACACAACTGGTCCAAGGAAAGTTAACGATGTATGTTCTGACTTTACAAAACAGGCGGTTATGGCAGAGAAAGGCATGACAGATGTGATAAAGGTTGGCAACCTTAACACCAGGCGTGCGATAACTGACGTAAGGGATATAATAAAAGCCTTTTGGCTTCTCACACAGAAAGGCAATTTTGGTGACGTTTACAATTTAAGTGGTTCAAAGGCGTACTTGATTTCAGACATTTTGGATATTATACTATCTAAAATTAGTGTTAAACCCAAGATAGTGCAAGACCCCAAACTGTTAAGGCCAACGGATGAGCCGATAATTATTGGCGATTCAAGCAAGCTTATCAAAGACACTGGCTGGTCGCAAGATATTCCTATTGAGCAAACCATACAAGACATGTTAGATTATTGGAGGTCTGTGTTATGATGGAGGAAAGGATTAAGTTAGAGTTGAACGAAAGCATCATGGTAAAAAAGAATTTGTTAGAATCAAAAGTCAGTTTAATTGCGAGGTTTGCTCAGATGCTAGTTGATGCGTATAGAAACAACGGCAGGCTTATCGCTTTTGGCAACGGCGGCAGCGCAGCAGATGCCCAGCACATTGTTGCAGAACTTGTAAATTATCTTTACGACACTAAACGTCCAATGCTGGATGCGATAGCTTTAACAGTTAACACATCAGTTTTAACTGCTATCGGCAATGATATAGGATATGATAACTTATTTTCAAAACAGCTTGAATCTTTATCCAAGCCAGAGGATGTTGTATTAGGCATAAGCACCTCTGGCAACTCAGAGAATGTTATAAGAGGTTTAAAACAGGCTATGAAGAATGGTTCAAAGACTGTTGCATTGGTTGGCAAAGGCGGCGGCAAGATAAAAGACCTTGGTTGTGATTTAGTGATAAACATCAATTCGGAAGACACCGCGCGCATACAGGAAGCCCACATTACTATTGGCCACATAGTTTGCAGTTTGGTTGAGAAAGAGCTTTTCCAAGAAAAAAATGTTAACTTAAGTTATAATGAGGGCTCAAATGTATCAACAAAGGTCCCTGTAAGGATTAGTTTTGCCAACGGCGGCGACACTGATGAATATATAAGGGCGGTTGGCAAAGGTTGCGTTGTGAACGCCACGCTTGATTCTCATTATTATAAATGTTCGTTGTTTGAAGAAAAAACTGATAATATCATAGTAAACATAAAAAACCTTCAAGACAAAGAATCCTCAAGTTATGAAATAACCAACCTTACTCTTGACGGCGGCAAGCTTGACATATTTAAGTCCACTATATCTAAGGTTAAGCCAGACTTTAAAGGCGTAATCCTTATTGAAACCAACGTGCCAATGACTAGCGGCATGGGTGGATCGTCATCTTTAATTGTTTCAATGATAGAATCTTTCTTTAAGCTTGAAGGAAAGCCCTATACTGCAGAGGAAGTTGCAAAAATTGCCTATGAAATTGAAAGGAATGACATGGGCGTTAAAGGTGGATACCAGGACCAGTGGTCTGCAGCCTACCGTAACGGCATAAATTTCATGGAATTCTCTTTTAACGGCGTTAAGGTTAACAATTTACCTTTATCAAATGAAGTTTACGACAATCTTGAGCAAAATTTAGTTTTATTCTTTTTAGAACCCCGCAAATTTTCTGGCAGCAGCATTCATAATGATCAGGCAAAGATGGTTGTTAATAGCCCTGAAGAAGTAAAAAAGTTGCTTGAAGAAAAAATAAAAAATACAATAGAACTTAAAGACTCTTTATTATCCAACGATCTTGAAAGGTTTGGAAGATTGTTACATAAAGACTTTGAACTTAAAAAGAAGCTTAGCTCTAAGATTACGACCGATTATGTTGAAGAGGTTTACCACACTGCGTTATCTAATGGTGCCTTAGGCGGCCGCATTTCTGGCGCAGGTGCAGGCGGGGTAGCCTTTTTTTATTGTTCTGATGGTAGTAAGGAAAGCGTAATCAACGCGTTAAAACAGAAAGGCGCGACAATGTTGCCGTTTAAGTTTGAGCGACCGAAGAAAAGGAAATTAAAACTGGTTTTAATGGCTGGTGGCAAAGGCGTACGTCTTCAACCTCTTACATATGATGTACCAAAGCCGATGTTACCGATTAAGGGCAAGCCTATGCTTGAGTACCAGATTGAGTGGGCAAAGAAGCACAACATTACAGACATAATCATTTGCACTGGTTATTTGTCCAAAGCTATTGAAGACCATTTTGGCGACGGTTCAAGGTTTGGCGTAAACATTAATTATTCTGTTGAAAAAGAAAAGCTTGGCACTGCCGGTCCGTTAAAGCTAGCATCAGAGTTAATTGGCAACTCAGACTTTATTGTCCTGCATGGTGACATTATGTGCAATGTTGACTTGGACAAGCTTTACACTTTTCACAAACGTAACAACGCTTTGGCCACTATAGTTGTCCACCCATCCTCTCACCCTGAGGATTCTGACTTGATTGAGGTTAATGAAAAAAATGAAGTTGTTAAGTTTTGGAACAAGCCTCACGCTTCAGAAGTGCCGACAAACTTGGGCAACAGCGGGTTGCACATTTTTTCTTCAGAGGTATTGAAGTATATTCCGTTAACTAAATTTTCTCTTGAGAAAGAACTATTGCCGTTCCTTGTAAACAACGGCCTAGGTGTTTATGCTTATAACACTGATGAGTTTTTAAAAGATATGGGCACATTCGACCGGATAAAATGGGTTGAAGAACAGTTATCAACAAAGTCGTGGGATGAACTTTAAGCACATCCATAAACCTTATAAATTATGTATCCAAAATCAAATTTATGTTATCTATAGTTATCACTGCATTTAAGGAACCCAAGACAATCGGCCGGGCCATGGATGCGATTTTAACCCAGGACATAGACGAAGAATATGAGTTAATTGTTGCATGTCCTGACAAAGAAACAAGGGACATTGTTTTAGATTATTCAAAGAAATATAAATGGGTAAAACACTTCCACGACCCTGGCAAAGGTAAAAGTTATGCGCTTAATTTATTATTCAAAGAGCTTACTGGTGATTACTGGCTTTTCACTGACGGCGACGTTTATCTTGGCGATGGTGCAGTTAACCATATGCTTAAATATTTAAGAGACAAGAACGTTGGCTGTGTTTGCGGCCACGTGTTATCGTCATCTCCGCGTTCAACCAAGCTAGGTTATTGGAGCCATTTATTAGCCTATGGCGCGCACCTTGCAAGGAAAGAGAGGTTTGAATCAAACAACTTCCTTGAATGTTCTGGTTATTTGTTTGGATTTAAGAATGGTTTAATTAAGAAGATCCCTTTAGACGTTGCAGAAGATTCAATAATTCCTTACATGATTTGGAAGAAGGGGTATTCTATAGCATACGCAAAAGATGCTTATGTTTACGTTAAAAATCCTGAACATTTTAGTGATTGGCTTAAGCAAAGGAAAAGGACAGCCGGTGCGCACTCAAAGTTAACTTATTACGCTCCGGAATTTCCCAAAATGAAATCTTTCAAAAACGAAGCTTTGAAAGGTTTAAAATGGGTTTGGTCTTATCCTAAAAATTTTAAAGAGTTCGTATGGACACTAGAACTGTTTCCTGCAAGGTTATTAATGTGGGTAATGTTATATTATGAAGAAAAAATCAAAGGCAAGTCGTACAACGACGGCTGGGAAAGGGTTGAGTCTACAAAATGAAATTTTTTGTTTACAGTTTAAATTTATCATTAGAGGAAAGGGTCAAGCTAGGCCTTGGCGTATCAGACATAATTGAGTTGCCATTCATTTATGTTGTTAAAGACAAGTCCCAGCTTGGCACATCATCTCCTACTTATCGCGGCTTGATATATCATTATAGTTTAGCTGATTATTTTGAAGCATGGGACCTGGTAAGTTTTAGTAAAACTGCTGGCAAAATCTTAGCTGACAGGAAGTTAAGGTTAGATAACTTAAACTTTTACAACGGCACATTTTGTTACGGTAACCTTGAAGAACTTTCAAAAAATGAAGAGCAAGAGTTTAAAGTTAAAGTTGAAAAAAGCCGGCGCTGGCATTCAGATCCAATCATTCATTTTAGCCATAGTCTAAATCGTTACTTAAATTTACCGTAAGTTATTTTAAGTTATAATAAATTTTTGACATTATGCAGTGTTTAATTTGTAAAAAACCTCTCCCATTCAACTCAAAAAAACGTTTATGTAAAGAACACTCTTCTCCCCAATACTTATTCAAACCAGTTAACCTGTTAAAAGGCAATGAATTAGAAGGCACCTCACCTTCAGTTTTTGTTGGCGAGTACGGTTACCCTCATGTAAACGTTGGAATATTGTCTCCTCCAGTCAGGGATAAGAACGCCTGGATTTACGACTCGCCCACATTTTGGGCAAGTGAAGACTTTGGCAAATCCAACATCCTCAGTTTACGCTCGTCTTTAATCAACTCCAAGTTTAATGTTACTGTAAAACAACAATCTAACAAGCTTCTTGAACTTGCGCAAGAACTTACCTTGTCTTTGAAACCTACAGACGTTGATATTAGTTTATCAAACAAACCAAAATCAAAGTTAAATTTTGACAACATCAACCTTCCGCACGGTCCGCAGGCGTCTTTGTTGAAAGCTGAGCTATCATCAAACCCGTCAGTTAACAAAAAAATTGAAAAGACAGTTTACGACACAGACTTTAAATCATCTGACGCATTATCTTACCTTTACAAAAACAAAATTGACGAGAACTCGTTAATCAAGCTTCTTTCTATCGGCAACTTAGGCATAAAATCCCAGCGCAAGTTAGTGCCAACTAAGTGGTCCATAACCGCAGTCCACGACAATTTAGGCAAGTTCCTTTTGAACAAGGTTAAGGACAACGACTCAACCGGCTACAGGCTATACTTTTCCGGTTACCTTCACAATTACTTTTTAATCTTATTCTTTCCAGACGTTTGGTCTTACGAACTTTTTGAGACATACGTAGGTTCAAGTTTAGACTACACTACAGACCACGAGTTTTACGATGGCAGAACATCTTACGCTTCAAACTGTGTTGGGGGTTATTATGCTTCAAGGCTTGCAGTGTTAGAAAAGCTTAACTCTTTACGGCGCCAAGCTAAAGTTTTGGTTTTAAGGTTTACTGAACTATCATATGATACTCCATTAGGCGTTTGGGTTGTTTTGGAAGCAGTAAGAAAATGCTTATCGACAAAAGGTTTAGAATTTTCTTCAAAAGAAGAAATGTTGGACAGTGCCAGAAAAATAATATATAACAAGTTTAGGATTAACATAAACTATTTCCTTAATAAAAGCAAGATTTTAGAATATATAAACAACCAAAAAAGATTATTTCAATATTTTTAGTAAGTGTACCTTATCTTTTTATACTCCACTATAGCATCCCTAAACCTGCTTGGCGTTATAGCTTCAAGGCCAAAAGACACAATAAGCCTTCTTATTCTAAACGCATGCTTGCTAACATCATCCAGATATTTTCTTTTATGCAATACATTTAACATATACCCAAGATTCGTAATATTTTGCAACATGAGCTTATACTCATCACCACAAATTTCTGTTTTATATACTCTTTGCTTAGCCTGCCACTTCATACAGACCTTTTTACCTTTGTCAAGATTAGCTTTTAAGAACCGTTTATAATTCTGTTCATCTATTTTTGTTTCATTAACCCTCTTTATAATTCTGTCGCCGTAATCTTTTATTAAAAAACTATAATCTCCTTTATCATTAAACTTGAACACTACACTTCCTGGGGTTAATATCTGTGTAGTAGCTGTTTGTGTATAAAGCAGTTCAAACTCTTTATCCAGTATAAGTTCAAGCTTTTTGAATTGGGGATACTTAACTAAAGACTTTATTTCAATTTCATAAAAAAAATGGGCGATGTTCATTTATCCACTATCATAACTTCTTTCATGACATCGCCTTTTTGGATCTTGTCTATAATGTCAAGGCCTTCAACAACTTTCCCGAACACAGAATGTTTTCCGTCTAGGTGGGGTTGAGGATTAAGTGTTATAAAAAACTGGCTCCCGCCCGTATTTGGGCCGCGGTTGGCCATTGATACAATGCCTTTACTATCATGTTTAAGTTCCGGGTGAAACTCGTCTTTTATTGTGTAACCAGGTCCGCCGGTCCCGTCGCCGTTCGGATCTCCGCCTTGTATAACAAACCCTGGGATAAC
Source organism: Candidatus Woesearchaeota archaeon (assembly GCA_003694495.1). Lineage (GTDB taxonomy): Archaea > Nanobdellota > Nanobdellia > SCGC-AAA011-G17 > GW2011-AR17 > J104. The sequence continues at coordinate 5,570 of RFJO01000106.1, read as the reverse complement.
TCTGTGGAAAGTAAGTCCGTTATAGAATCCTTTTTTTGCCAGGTCAATAAAATTCTTTGTGGTAATTGGCGCACGTTTTTCAAACAACTCAAACTTAATATTGCCTTTGTCTGTTTTTATTATTGCAAACCTATTCGACGATTGCTGTGTGTCAAGAACACTTTTCCCGGTTAACACATTATCAACCGCATGAGTCTTAAATATTACAATGCCTAGAGCTAACACAAATAAAAACCATAATACATTTCTTGTTTTCACCATTTTATCTAGTGAATTATTAATTAATTTAAATATTTTATTAACAAAGTTAAGCAATTCTCAGTTTAGCTGCCATTGGCGTTGCAAGAAACTTCTCTTTTTTGATATCTTCTACAATGTAAAATGTCTGCATATTTTGCACTTCAAACTTTTGCTCAACCTTTTCCACATAATCTTCCATATTTTTTATGTTTTCGAACACTAATTCTACCATAAAATCATGCCCGTTATTTATTTTTGCCAGCCAGTTAACATTGGACGAGTTTTCAAGGAACTGTTTAAGTTCTTTTCTTTGCTTTTTGTCGACTTTTATTAGCATACAGGCTCTGGTATTAAACCCCAACAGTGTAAAATCTACAAGCGCTGTATATTTTACCAAGGACCTTCTTTTCAATGACATTATCCTGTCATGTATTGTTGACAAAGGCATTGACGTTTTTTTGCTTATTTTTGACAATGTTTGCCTTGAATTTTCTCTCAGTGCCGATATTAGCAGCAAATCTTTTTCATCTTTAGTCAATCTTTTTTTCATTTTTTGTTACCCCCAGTATATTTTGTTTATGCTATGCTTGTTTCATTGGATTTTTTAAACTGGTTTTGGATAGAGCTTATATAACCATATGTACTTCAAAAATGCAAAACATTTATATATTGGTTATTATTAAATGGTGACAATTTCCATGATTATAAAGTTTTCACAGGTTAGGCAAAATGAAATTGAAAATAACATATGATGATTTGAAAGTTGAAAATTACGTTAACACAAATGTTGTTGGTGTAATTGGCAATACTGACATATATCTTGCTGACATAGGCATTGCTGGTTTATTGGCCGGTTTGCCACAGCATTACAGGGGTTTGCAAAGTTCTGGTAAAACCCAGCTTATGCGTGATTTTTATTACAAATTTTTTGCAGGTGAAGAGCATGCTTTATGGGAAGAGGGCAGGGCAGATTATCGTCCAAGAGATTTGTTTCAAAGATTGAACATATCATTAGCTAAAGGTCAGGCAGACAATCTTCCGGAAATAAAGCCTATTTATGCTAACGGGACTTTAGAATACCTTGTTCAATCTTATGATCAATCACCATCAGGCGAATTGAAGCTTGTTTGGAAGAAAATATCTAAAGAGAAAAGGGATGAAATAATTGAGAAATATTCTATCACTACCTCTGATCTTATCGAGTTAAAGCGTATAAGTACTAAAGCTTTTTTCATTGACGAGTTTAACCGTTGCCCTGAGATTGTAATGAACCTTTTTTATGGTTTAATGAACGGTGAGATTTTGCACGATGGTAAGATTATAGAGTTAGGCAACGGTTATTATTCTGGCATTGCTGCATCAAACCCAGAAGATTTTAGCGGCACTTTCAACATGGACCCTGCTATGTGGTCAAGGTTCAGGGTTATATTAGATTTTACTGCATATGAAATAAACTATGGAGATGACAGGAAACTTATTGATAGGCAGGAAAAACCAGGCATTATTAAGTCTGCTAAAGGCGATTTGGTTAAATTTTTGGAAGAAACAACAAAGGCAATAAAACATACACCTGTTACGCCCAAAGAGAGAGCCATCCTGCTATATTTTAAGAAAGGTTTAGGTTTATGTACTAACTCTGAGTATGGCGGTTCAAATGGTATTAGCAAAAAGCACATCAATTGGCCCATTGATTGTAAACGATGCGAAAAACAGACACAGTTGTGTGGTATTTTTAATGGCCTTGACCAGCGTTCGGTTGATGCTGTCAAATTTTTGGCAAGGGGTTTAGAGATGGTTGCAAGGCTTAAAGATGCTACTGAAATTGATCCAATAGAAAGTTTGACTTTGGCTTACGAGTTTGTTGCACCTTACAAAGGCGTTGCAAATCCAAGGTTGGTAAAAGAAAAAAGAGGTATCGAAGGGTTGGTTTTCAAGTCATTGAGAGAAAGGATTGTTGAAACTTTGCATGATGAATTTGATAAGATTGAAGGGTTTAAAAGGAAGCATTTTGACTTAAAAGCTAAAAAATCAAACTTAAAATCTTTAGAACAAGTTTATGCAAGACTTGGCCATTCTGGCGAATATAAAGAAATTTCTCAGAAAATAAAAGAAGCCTTTATGGTTAGGAGGCCTTTAACAGTAGAAGAATATAAGGAACAATGTGCTGACGAATTTACAGAATTAACCAGGTCTGTATTTGATGAGGTTTATTCCTCACACGAAATCCCTGAAGATTTGTATTTAGATTACATTGCATCCAACTTGCCTAACGTTAACAATCAACTTGATAAATTATCTCGTTATGCTGAGTTAAGCAAAAAAGAATACAAATCCATGTTTGCTAAAGATAGTCTTTGCCCTTATGATGAATTTATTGAAAGGGTGAGAATTCAAATGGATGAATTTAAAAATAGTGTTTATGCTACATTAAGAAATGAAGATGAAAACTTCAGGGAAAAAGTGTTAGAATTGCCTGAGTTTAAACAAGCCTATGAGTTCAATCTTGAAAGGCGTTTAGATGATAGATTATCTCAAAGTGAGATAAGCTTTATTCCGAAAGAGAAGAAAGGAACATTCAAGCGTGCCCTAGTTAAGAAGTTAAATGAAAGGTTGGCTGAGCTTAGGAAAGATAAGCTAAAGACAGAGTATAAAAAAATAACTAGTGGCGAATGGGCTTTCATGGAAGAATGCCTTGATGATTTTTTGTCAGGTGAATCGGACAATGAGTAAACTTGATGAGGTTATTGAAAGAATTAGGAGAGAGCAGCATTTTTTTAAAAAGATTGATTTAAGAGAGGGGGATATAAGTAGTGGCCAGATTAATCTTGAAAACCATGAACTTATCCTAAACTACAACCCTGATTGGCTTAAGGAAAATTCATCCCCCCAGCTATCCTCGTTTCTTTCAAAAATGAACATAGACGATGAAAAAATCTTGGAAGTTTTGGTAAGGGACGTTTTTTATCATGAGATTGGTCATAGGGGAAGCAGAAAAGAAAAAGGCTGTCCAGGTAACGTGCAGGTACTTGCCAAATCTTTTCTTGACCCGTTATACAAGTCGACAGGGATTGAAGACAAAGCTAGTTTGGCTTACCTTGCTAATAGTTTAACTGATTTGATTGATAATACTATTTTGAGAAAAGTAGATGATGATACTGGTTTAAGCACGATGAATGGTTTTTATTTGTTTTTGTATGAGCAAAGTAAACTTGCCGGGAAATTTAACAAAATTTATGAAGCTTATGCAAGGCTTAGTCTTTACTTGTTTGGCACAAAACCTGCAAAGGAGCTTATTAAGCCTGCTTTAACTTATGATCCTGAAGTAAATACAGCAATAACTAACTTTCTTGAAAGGACTGGCATATCTTCTATGACAACGATTGTGCAACAAGGTTCAAAGACTGTTAAAGTAAAAGATGTTGAAAGAATAAGAGAATATTTGAAAGATGAAAATAATTGGGAAGATATTGCTAGGATTTATGGCGAGGAAATTGGTAAGCTTTTTGACAAGGATATGAATCAACAAAACTTGTTTGGTTCTGGTAGTTCTGACTCAGATTCTTCTGATTCAGGTGATAACGGTTCTGAGAGTTCTGATTCAGGCTCTTCCGGTTCAGATGATAACGGTTCTGCCCAAGGTGAAGACTTAGATGAAATCTTAAATAAGATCTTTGGAAAACCTCAGTCTGGTTCTGACAACAATTTTGAATATAGGGATGGTTTTAGCGATGAACTTAACAGGAAAGATACTAAAAGAGACATAATAAGAAGTTATTTTGGTGGTAGTGAGGCTGGTACAATGCCTGGCTGGATGGAAAACTTTGAGTACCTTGAAAACCTTTATGAGCTTCTTGCATCAGATAAGGTATTTGAATTAGTCATGCCACCAACTGAAGCAAAAACGTTTCCTATTATAAACATAGGAGAAAAGAGTTTTGATTATGAAGAAAATAGCGTTAGTGACATTGTTGGCGTAGGTTTTAATGGTTCATCCTTAGACCTTCTTGTTGCCCGGTATAAATATGAGATAAGTGTTAAAGCAACAGATGGTTACGATGATAAGCCTGACTTTGCTTTTTGTATGCTTGACACATCAGGCAGCATGTTGGAACCGATGCCTGAAGGTCCTCCCCTTGGCGACGTCGTTAATCCCAAAGGAACGGTTCAATGGCGGTATAATTCTCGTTATCATGTGGCTTTGATAGGTTATTTTATTATTGAACAAAGGTTTAAAGACCTAGGCATTGCTGGCAGTGATCTGGCTTTTGCCAATTTCAGCGAGTCTACCCTTTGTGCAGAAGGTTATCAAGACTCAAGAAGATTGGCGTTAAGCCCGCAACGTGGCGGCACCTTTATTAATTTGGAATTAATTGAAGAGTATGTTGAGAGAACGAATAGCATCATACTTACGATTTCTGATGGTGATATTGCAAATGCTGACATAGTTGCACAAAAGTTGTTAGAGGTTAATGAAAACAACTATTGTATTCATATTCAGATTGGTGAACCAACCCAGTTTAGTGAGTACATAAGGCAAGGTGGTGTTATAGTCAAATACATAAAAAAAGAAGATGATTTTTATGATTTTTTGATAGACATTACAGACAGATTTTACAGGTGAGAGAAAATGAATGAACTTGAAAAGAAAATCCTTGGAAAGATTCATATCCCAACTATAGAAGAGTTAGCGTTAAAACATTATGATATTTTAAAAGTTATCAAATCAATGAAGAAGATAGGTTTAGTTCGGGATGATGGGTTGGTAAGTCGGTGTGTAAACCCAGATGGTTCTGGTGGGGATATGAAAGTTTATTCTGACGATAATGCCTTATGGGGTATATTATTGAATGCCGTTGGTAGAAAAGATGAATCAATTCAAGTTGTTGAGTCAATGAAGAATTTAGGCAATTTAGTTCGGGATGATGGGTTGGTAAGTCGGTGTGTAAACCCAGATGGTTCTGGTGGGGATATGAAAGTTTATTCTGGCTGTAATGCCTTATGGGGCATGTTATTGAATGCTGTTGATAAAAAAGATGAAGCTAGGAAAGTTGTTAAATCTATGAAGAAGAGAGGTTTAGTTAGGTTTGGTGGCTTGGTAAATCTCTATGTAAAGCCAGATGGTTCTGATAGAAATAGGGCTCTTTATTCTTATTCTAATGCCTTATGGGGCATGTTATTGAATGCTGTTGGGTATAGAAATAAAGCTAGGAAAGTTGTTAAATCTATGATGAATAAAGGATCTATGATAAATAAAAGTTTAGTTAGGTATGATTGGTTGGTAGGTAGGTATGTAGATTTCCATCGTCATTATTGTGATATGAATATTTATT
>RFJO01000105.1 GCA_003694495.1 Candidatus Woesearchaeota archaeon | reverse complement strand
GTCCTATGATGAGCGGGAAAAATTGGATAATTGTGTCAGGTAACAAGTTTAGCAAAAAAGGTAGCCCTATATTGTAACTGAAAAACCTTCCACCGTAGCTTAACCCGTCATAGTTGTTAATGTCTTTAGACAATCTTAAGTTTAAATACGAATCTTCGTCAATGAACCAATTAGTTCTTAACATAGGTATGATTAACAAAATGATAATGCATGCAACAAAAAGGCCTAACTTAACAGGTAAGCCTGTAAACTTTTGTTGATTCGGTTGAATAAACTTCGTTGAAACAGTTTTCATCTCCTATGTATTTTATTGAATCAATACCGTAATGCTTTAAAGCCCTATCAGATACGTAAAGGTAATCCACGCTATATTTATGCATTAACTGTGTTGCAATAACTAAAGATTCTGTTTTGAATATGGTAGTGACGTCTTTATACCTGTCAGGTGCAAGCAAAAAGTCAGTGTCAGCAACGTTTTTACGTTCTGAGATGGCAGTAATGTAGTTGCCTTCTTCGACGCTGGCAAGGATTGTTGAGGTTTTGGGCGTGTTGGATTTTAACCAAAGCAGTGTGTTAACTTCGTCTTGGTTGATTGTGTTCGAAATGACTTCTTTTGCTTGGATGTATGTTGGGATTAACAAGGATAATAAAATTAAGGCAAATGAAATTACGAAAATTTGTTTTTTGAATTTTTTGAATTTGGTTATGTTAATGTATGCTATAAACTTTTCAATTGCTAGAGCCGACATTATGGTTAAAAGAAGGCCCAAGAACATTATGCCTGTGGAGAATGTTATAAGCCTTAAAAACAATAAAATGAATAATGTTAAGATTAAGCCGCCAAGTAAGTATATCGCTTGTTTTCTTTGTTTAAAGATTCCAAAGACAAACCCTATTATGCCTAAAATTAACGGAACAAAGCCAATGCCAACTATTATGTCGAAGATGTCAATGCCTTTGAAAAAGTTTTCTATTAACATGTCAGGCAGGTTGTGCCAAACAGCTAAAATGCCTGACTCTAGGAATGCTCTCTTGAAAATGATCAGGTTAATCAAAACACTGACAAAAATGAAAAACGCTATGCTTTCTTTAGTTAATTGTTCAACCTTAAAGGACTCAATGCTGATAAGGATTAAGTACATAAGAAAAGCTACACTAATAACGAAACTGAAAGGGTGGAGCAATGGTAAAAGGAAGCTAAGAATAATGAAAGATGCTAAATGCTTTTTTAAGTTAAGGAGGCTGAAAATGGCATAGAAACTTAAAACTAAAACAATGGAAAATATAGATGCCTGGTTGATTGTTTCTTTGTAAACTATAGGGATGAAGCCGGACATGAAAGAGCTTATCAATGCGGCGTTTGTGTTCTTTGTTATTGACCTTGTGATAAAAAATATTATTATTGTTAAGCTGGCTAACAAGATTTCAGGGATGATCTTAAAAGCTATGTGGTCGGGAAGGATTAACGCGAAAAATGCTAAGAAGTAATGATAAATCGGGGAAACTAAAGATGTTCTCCCGCCGTAACTTAAATCGTCTTCGATTAATGGCGATATGTTGTTAAGTATATGTTCACTGTGCCTTACTTCATAATATGCGTTGTCGCTGCTGAAGTAGGGAGTTTGAAACACGAAAAATAACCTGAATAATAAAGTTATCAAAAAAATAAAAGTTAGGATTTTATGGTGTTTTTTTATCATTTTTAATCAAAAGTGATTGAACCTTGCGGAATCTCTTCTTGTTCATCACCTGAATCTAACAAATCATTGTCAACAACAGCTTCTGATTTTTTTGGCTGTGGTTTCTTGTTGTTTTCATTATGTGATGGCTTATTATTTTCAGTTTCTTCTTTTTTTAACTTCTCTTGAACTTCCTTTTTCTCAACCTTATCTTCAACATCCTTAAACTTTGACTGCATGTTTTCTTCAACAACGTCAAAGTAGTCGTAAAATTTGGGGGCAAGTTTCAAAAGTCTTGTACGGCCATAACGTTCAGCTGTGATGAAGTTTTCTTCTCTTAAAACTTTAATGTGATCATATGCGCCGTTGCCCCTGGCTTTTATAATGTCACTTTGAAGGATTGGTTGCTTGTATGCAATTATTGCCAAGGTTTCCTGCGTGGCTTTGTCAAGCTCGCAGTCGTTTAAAAGGTTGGTGGTTAGATAAACATACTTTTTTTTGATGTTGAGCTTATACTTGCCTTTTTCTTCAACAACTTCAAGCGCGCTGCTGCGTTTGTTGTACTCTTCCAAAAGCATTTTTAATGCATCCCTGACTAAACCTAATGAACCAATGCCGCATAACCGCGCAATTTCATCAACTTCCATGAACCTGCCCGTGGTGTAAAGAACAGCTTCAATTTTGTTTTTTATCTCTTTCATGTTATAGATGCATATATTATAATTTTTAAATCTTGTGATTTAAATTTAAACATTTCCTTAGTAACTTTTATAAATAATAAATTCGTCTATAAAATACATAAAAGAGGTGTGATATTTAATGGCAAAAAAACAATTGAGACATATAAAATTAGGTATCGGGACAAGTTTTAACGAGGATCCTTACAAAGCAGCAATCGAAGCGTCTAATGCAGCAATAGAAGATTGCGGGTATATGCCGATGTTTTCTTTAGTTTATGTTGATTCAAGGTATGATCCTAAAAAAATATTGAAGGGAGTTAACTCTGTTCTTGGTTCGAACTGGATGGGTTGTTCGGTTGATACGCTTCTTAATTCACAAAAAGGGTTTATGGATAACGGGATAACAGTTGTGTCAATATATACAGAACATTTGAAGTTTAGTGTGGCGGCAGTGGAGAATTATAGGAAAAATCCTGTCAAGGCCGGGGAAACGGCTGTGTCAAAAGCAATGGCTAAAATTAATGTGGATCAGTATGCTGACCCTTATGTGCAGTTTAAACGTGCACAAAACAAGTCTTACAAGGATATTGTAAGAAATCCGCCGTATTTTATCCTAATGTTTTGCAGCGGTGCAAAGTATGT
>RFJO01000104.1 GCA_003694495.1 Candidatus Woesearchaeota archaeon | reverse complement strand
GGCTAGAAACCTCGGCCAACGGCGATGCTATTGGCGGCCTGCCAGGGTTTTAAAAAAAGGATGATGAGGTATATCAAAAAAAAGTGATGTGAAATGAAAAAAAGAATAAGGCAAGCGAGGCAGGGCGACGTTTTTTTAAGAATAAGCGAGTTGCCAAAAGAGCTTAAAGAAAAGGATAGAATATTGGCTTATGGCGAGGATTTTGAAGTGTTAGAAACAAAGTGGGGTGAATTAAAGTGAGAGTGTTCGTGCCTACTAATCCTTGGGGTGAATAAAAATGAATGAGAAAACAGTTAAATGTCCTGTTTGTGGCAAGCCTTACGTGATTTATAGTCATTATGCTGGTGATCAAAGTGCTTGTGAGAAGTGTAGAAGCAAAGCAAGACATTGTGTGAAATATATGAAAAATTAAGGGTTTGATATAAAATGAATGGTGCGATTGCCAAGAAGCGCAGCCTTTAGCATTGGCGGCTCAACGGTTGCTGGCTCGAGCTGAGGCTTTTGGACGCAAAACCAAAAGAAAATGAAATCTGAAGAAAATAAGAAAAAGAAGGAGATTGACAGGGTTGACTTGTTTTTAGCAGTTTTTTATGCTTTCATGTCAGGAGCTTGGCTCATATCCATGCTCTTAAACTTTGCTTTTAAGAATATAATTTTAGTGTTTGTTTCATTAACGTTCAGTGTTTTGAGTGGTGTTTTGTCTTATTATTTTTCAAGCAGAATAATAAATAAGGTGGAGGAAAATGCTTAAAACAACTTTATTGTTAAGTTTGTTGTTGTTGTCTGTGTGCCAGACAACAATTGTTAAAGAAATTGATAACGATACTTTGCGAGGCTTAGTTAATGAGAGGCTAGAAGAAAAAGGACTCAGTAGTGAAGACAATAGTTTTGGCAGTGACTGCCTAGACATAGAAGTGTTCGGGCCTGGCGAGGCGTACATTCATTGTGAAAATGGAGGTTGGAAAAAATGAGAACAAAAATTTTAATTGGAACAGCAATAATATTCTTGATGCTACCTTTTGTTGAGGGAAAAGATATAGGCTGTACCATGTTTCCAGGGTCAAGCATAAACAACGTTTACATTGACTGCGTTAACGACGACGCAGGACAATGCGACGAATACGTAGGAGGAAATTATGACATGAAATGCAAATTCACAGTAACAGGGAGCGTGACAGGAGCAACAATATACTATCAAGACAATAGTGAAGGGAGCTGGGCGACCATTCCGACAAGCGACACTGATATTGACTGCAGCGGGCTAGGATGCTACCAGAAGAACGCGGTTACTAACACTTGGTACTCCAAGAACATCGACGCTGAAGGAATATCAACACAAAACATTAGGTGTAAGGTCGTGTGCGGGAGCATAGTTAAGTATTCTGCAACGGAAGAAAGCGAAGTAGTAAGCAGTGACAACAGCGTGCCTAGTCTTGAAATGCAATTCCCTAATGATGGTTTCGTGCAAGACGTGAAAGACGGAAACGTTATTGACGTTAATTTTACTGTCAGTGATGAGAGTGGCGTTGACGTGGTGCAGTGGAGCAACGACTCAGGAAGCACTTGGGTGACGAGGCCAGACCTCAACAACTTCACATTAGGTTTGAATTTGGGATGGAACAACATCAGCCTAAGGGCTAACGATACTGTGGGCAACGGCTTTAATTACACGAGTGCTGTTGTGTATTACTTGTACTGCGGGCAAGGAGGTTATAATGGCAGTGGAGATTGGAACGTGAGCGGAAACGTTGTTTGCGCAGACCAAAGCTTCACAATGCAAGGCAACCTGACAATTGAGTCAACAGGGAATTTGACGCTGGACAACGTGACGCTAATAATGAACAACAGCGCTGGGAACGGAACAAGCAACATTTTGAACGAATTAGAAGGGAAGCTTAAAATAGAAAATTCAAACATAAGCACAACCAGTAATTTTTACAAAATATCAAATAAAGAAGGAAGCTCTTTTTTCATGACGAGTTCAGGAATAAGCGGTAGCGGGTATGAAACATTAACTGGGAATAATAGCATAATTTTTGAGAACGTAGACGGAGATTGCGACATAATTAATTCAGTCATTAGCGATTCTGACATTCTTGTAATTTACAGAAACGCATCAAATTGCATGATTGACAATTCCACGCTGAGGAACGGGACTGATTATGGCATTCTTGTTGAGTGGAGCGACCCTTCACTTAACATAAAGGTGAACAACACAGTTTTTGAGAATGCAAAGATATGGGTTCTGGCAGAGCCAAATCTTAACGTGTATAATTCATTACTTAATCATTCAGGGTATTATACCAATGGCGCTTTAGGAGTTATGTCAGGGCTGATAAAAAATTCTATAATAATTGATTCCATTAATCACACCGCTGTCAAGAATTTGGATGGAGTATTAATAAGGAACGGTTCTGTCATAACTGTTTCAAACAATTCAAAAAACATTGAAATAAATGATTCCAGTTTTTCGACGTATTTTGCGAATAACATAACAACAAGGAATACTGACATAACATTATATAGAAATATGACTGACTTTCATATTTTGAACGGAACGATAACAATGGGGTTTAGCGATGGAGCTAATTATTATGTCAATGAGGGAGTTGTGGAAAATTCTTCGAGCAACGCTTTTTCCTTTTTTGACGATTATTTTTCAGAAGCGAATTTCACCCTAATTGACGTTGAAATAATAAATTCTTCTGCCGAAGACTTTGAAATAAGCACTTTCGGGCATAATGTTAACCTGTTATTAATCAATGTTAGCGGGGATGCAGATGTCAACTATAATGATTATGGTGGGGAATACAGCATAACAAGAAAGTGGTATCTTGACGTGTTCGTGCAGGACAAGCACGGAAATCCCATAAGCGGAGCAAACGTGACAGGGTTTAATGCGAGCTATTCAGAAATCTTCTCAGAACTAACCAACACTTCAGGATGGATTACCAGACAGAACGTCACGCAATACTGGGAAAACAGCACGACAAGAATCAACGCGACGCCACACAACATAACAATGACCTACGAAGAAGACGAACAAGAAAAAAGAATAACAATGAATGAAAACAAAATAATAACGTTCACGACAAACCCAAAAAAGAAATCAGAACTACTAACACTAATGATGATGGCAATAACAGGAATAATACTAGTAACAAGAAAATGAAAAGAAAAAAACTAAGGAAAGGAGAAATAAGAGTGAGCGTATGGAAAAACAACACATTATACGTGAGAGCAAAAGGACACAAACCAAGAAGATGGAAGGTAATGCCAGGAATAAGCATTAAAAAAGCCATAAAACTAGCAAAAAAACACTACAAAGAAAGAGAAATAAAGAAAAAACTAAGCCTACAAAAAAGAACAAGCTGGAGAATAATACAAGAAAAAAGCTTGCCAAAAAACAGGAAAAGAATAACAATAGAAGGAAAAAGAACGGAAATAGACAAGTTAAAATGGTTGACGAGAAGAGGCAAGATTGAGAGACAAATAAGAAGAAGACCGGAAGCAGAAACAACAATAAAAGACCTGAAAAAAACAAACAAAAGAACACTATTCGAAAAGAAAAAAGAATTAATAAGCCAAATAGCAAAAGACAAGAAAATAGCAAAGATAATGGCAAAAGAAGAAAACTTCTCGAAACTAAGAAGCCAAACGCAATATGACATAACCATTTATGACGACAAAGGAAACCTAGTATTAAGAGGAAACGCGAACAACAAGAAATTTACAGAAATAACAAGCCAACTAAAAAAACTAAGCTTCATAGAAACAGAAATGAGCAAAGGAAAAATAAAAAAGAAACTGGAAGGAATAGGAG
>RFJO01000103.1 GCA_003694495.1 Candidatus Woesearchaeota archaeon | reverse complement strand
ATATAGATGCATATAACATAAGCGCAGAGATTAATATTAATGAGTTTTATTATGATAAATATAAAACTAATAAAAAGTTTAAATGGAATACGCCTTGTGTGATAAAAAGATCAGCTAATTCTTATATATTCTTGTACAACTTTGGCGCGGTGGTTTTTGTGAATGTTGAGGAAATGGAAAGATTGGGTTTTATTAATTCTTTGCATAACTACCTTACTGGACAGAGAAGAAAAAGAACAATTGAAAAGTTTAAAATAAAAATTATGCCTAAAGCAAAAATTGAGGTTGGGTTTGATGAGGTTGTGTTGCCTAAATTTGAATTGGATATTATAAAGTTGATTTCATTCTTACTTGCACAATCAGTGTCTTTAAGACAGTTCGAAAATCAAGTAGATGATGTGTTGGATAGGTTATATTATGTTGTTGAAAAGTTTTATGAAACAAAGAAGATTAGATGGAATAATAAAAAAATATTAAGCATGATTGCGTATGCTATAAAAATAAGGCACTCGATATTATCTGAGTTGTTAATACTTGATAAACCGTCTGTGGTATGGGAGTCTAGTAAGCTTGACACGTTATATGAACAAATGTATGACATGTTGGAAATGGAAGAAAGGTTTAAGGCGTTGGACAGGAAGCTTGAGATATTGCTGGAAAATACGCAGATTATTACAGATATATCAGTAAGCCAAAAAGAAATATTTCTTGAGTGGATGATTGTGGCGTTGTTTGTTATAGATGTATTATTGTTTCTTTATGAAATATTTATGTGATTACAATAATGCTTATTAAGGATTAAATTATTGTTTGGAGAGAGGTGGTTTTTTGATAAAAAGAGTTGCTTTTAAACATGGGTGGTATTACCATTATAGGGTACATAATGTTAAATCTGAAACGCTTTTAAACAACGGGTTGGCTAGCCTTAAACAGTTTCTTGAAGATGTTTTTGATAATTGCCCGAACGATTATTTTAAGTCAGGGCCAAGAGGATCATCCTTAAAATTTAAGTTGCCTAACCTTAACATAAAGTGTATTACAGGTCATGAGATATCAGCGTTGGCAGAACTGGGGTTGAAGGAGAATGCGGAAAGGTTTAAGAGTAATCATTCAAAGGTGCAGATGTTTATGCTTGAGAATGATACAAATACTATAGCTATGGAAGTGCCAATATGGCTTGAAGCAACTGAAATTGATGGGTATGACAAGATGTTTAACTCGAATGAGCCGTTAACAGGGCACATAGATGTGTTAAGGGTAAATGATGGCAAAGTGTGGGTGTGGGATTATAAACCAAATGCGCATAAGGAGAAGTATGCAGACACGCAAACTTATTTTTATGCGCTTATGCTGAGCAAAAGGACAGGGTTGCCGTTGGAAATGTTCAGGTGCGGGTATTTTGACAAAAATTATGCGTTTGTGTTTAAGCCAGAAGAAGTTTCAAAAAACTTATATATTGATAACCAAACAATTCTGCCATGAAAAGTGTTATATTTGATTTTGATGGCGTTATAGTTGATTCTTTTTTGGATCAGTATCAATGGTTTAAGCGAATTTCAAGAATATTAAACAAGGAGTTTAACTATAGCTTGGACGAGTTCAGGGAAGTTTACAGAGAACCTGTTTATCCAAACATGTATGATTATCTTAAACTTGAGTGGGACAAGAATAAAGATGTAATATGGGACGAGTATAACCTTTGGAAACGAAGTTCAAGCGTGAAGTTGTTTCCTAATGTAAAAATTTTGCTGCAATGTTTAAAAAGAAAAAACCTTGAGTTGGCTATAGCTTCAACTAACACTAAAGAGGCTATAGATAAAGTTTTGAGGGAAAATGAACTTGAAGAGTATTTTAGCTTGGTCGTTAGCAAAGATGATGTGCCAGAAGTTAACGGCGAGCCTTTGTTAAAGCCACACCCGGCATGCTTGTTGATTGCGTTAAATGGGCTTGGGCATAAGCCAGAACAAAGCATGTATGTGGGTGACCAGGAAAGTGATATTGTTGCAGCAAACAAGGTTGAACAATATTATGGGCGTAAGCTTGAAGTGATAGCTGTGACTTATGGGTATTCGCCAAGGCGTAAACTTTTGCAGGCTGATTATCTAGCTTCAACGCCTGAAGAAATTTATAACGTAATTCACGAGAAGCTTGATAAAGATGTTTGAGTGTTGCCTTTTATTATGTCGTCAAAAGTTTTGTTGAAAAATACTAAAATTGATTCAGCGATAGGTTTAAGTTGTTTGTTTAGGTAATGTTCATAGTCGATCTTGTTTTTTTGTTCTTGCACTGGCTCTGGGCCGTCAATTGTTATAACATATTCAATCACGTTTGATGATAAGCTTGATAGTTTCCTTGCAGCTTTAACATGGGGTGGAGTGGTTTTAGTGTAATCTTTTAATTCTTTTCTTAAAGATTTTCTGTAGATTAGTTTTTTGTCTAATTTGCCTGAAAAGAGATCTTTAACGCATTTCTGGATGTAAGGTGCTGGATCCTTGTCGTGGAAAATAAGGTCTAAAAGTTCTTTCTGGAATTCTTTGGCAAGGTCTGTCCAGTCTGAACGCACAGTTTCCATGCCTGTAACTTGAATCTCTTCTTTATTATCTTTGATGATTAACCCAGCGTAACGTTTTTTTGCACCTGTCTCTTTGCCCCTAATCTTTGGAAGGAGAAGCTTAACGTAACATTTCTCAAACTCTAACTCAAGGAAAGAGGTTCTTTTGTATTTCTTTTTTACATAATCTTTGTAAAATGAATTAATTTCCTGTTCCAAGAATTTACCAATCTTGGTAGCGTCTTTTAAACATGAAGCCTTTGAAATGACAAACAAACTGTCAGTGTCTGAATAAATTACCTTGTAGCCCAACTTTTCAATTTCTTTAGCGCTTAACTTTATAATAAACTGGCCGAAGTGCGTTATCGCGTTGGCTATGTCTAATGAAAAAAACCTGCATGACGGGTTGGCTAACACGCCAAAGAAGGAGTTCATTAAGATCTTTATAGCAAGGCTTGAAAGCTGGTTATTGGATTTTTTGGCTTGGTCGCGTTCTTTCCATAACCTTTCAATTATCTTAGGCAAAATGCCGTCCGTGTTTTTGAAACATGCGCCGTTCGGGGCTTTAATGTCGTCTTTGCTGCAATTATATTTGTAACTTGCAGGGTCTATGTTGAATGTGCGGATTATGGAGGGGTATAGGGACTTGAAGTCTAATACCAAAATGTAATCGTATAAACCTGGTTCTGATTCCTTCACATAACCGCCAGTTATGCTGGATTCTTTAATGTTGTAGAATGAAGATGGCGCTACAAGGTTGAGCTTTTTTGTTTCTTTCAAGTAAAGCTGGTCAAGGGATGCTATTGAAGCGTTTACCCTGTCTAAAGGCAAGCCTGTCAATAAAGAACGCTGTATTGTTAAGTCAATAACGCCGGTTTTTTTTAATATCTTGTAAACCAATTCTGAGTCTTTTAAGTTGTATAAAGCCAGCTTTTCTTTGTCCTTATTATAGAGTTCGTTGATCTCTTTTTGTTTATCTTTAAACTGAATAAGCTTTTTACTGCCTAAAATTGCTTCAGCTGCATCGTCAAGCTTGTATGAGTTGAGTTTTATAAAAGATGATTTTAATAAGTCTATGCCGTCTAAAACAATTCTTCCAGGGAAGTCTGCTTGCGAAGTTCGGAAAAAGTCGTTCTCTAACCTTAATTTGCAGACAGTGTTGTCTCTACCTAACGTGAACGGAATGTTGTATTTCTTGAACCGTTTCCGTATTATCTTTAAATCAAAGTCTATAAAGTTCCAGCCTGTTAAAATGTCCGGGTCTGAAGATTTAATCTTGTCGTAAAAAGCGTAAAGCATTTCTTCTTCCGTTGGGTATGAGGCGGCGTTCTTGAGTTTTTTGTCTGATACCATTAAAACTTCTTTTATGTCTGAAGAGTAAAGTGAGATGGAGTAAATCTGGGACGATTTGTTGTCAGTTTCAATGTCAATAGCTAAAACTTTTAATTTTGGGATGAAAGAGGCGGGTTTGATGTTGGGTTTTTGGTAAATTTGGTCAATGTATTCTGACGAGTCGTAGTCGCCTTCAATTTCTATACAGGACTGAATGTTGTTGTCTATCAAAAACCTGTAAGCAAACCTTATATCAGCTTCGTAACATCGTATGCCTTCACTTTCAAAGATGTTACGTAATTCGGGAACCTCTTTGGGCAAGTCTAAAATGATCTTTACCACGGGCTTATTGTCAAATGTTTTGAACTTTGTTTCTTCATACTTAAAGTCTTCTAATGACTTGGCTAACTTTAAGTCAGATTTTTTGATATAAAAATATGGCTGGAAGGGGGTTAAGGTTGCAAAGGTTTGGTTGTTCTCAAGTTTGCCGATTAGAACAATGTAGGCTTTGTTGTTTTTAATCCTGTATGTAGGGTAAAGGATGAAACCTTTCATGGATTTGACTAAGATTTAACGTAATATAAAACTTTTCATAGAAAGCTTTTTATTTAACACAATAATAACAAAATTATGGCAGAAAAAGATGATTGGCTAAAAGCAGGGAAAATTGCAGGCGAAGTGTTGAATTATGCTAAAAGTATTGCAAAGCCTGGACTTAAGTTGATTGATATTGCGAAAAAGGTCGATGCAAAGATTTATGAGCTAGGCGCGAAACCGGCGTTCCCTGTTAACTTGTCGCTAAATTCTGTAGCAGCACATTATACGCCTAACGTGAATGATGAAAAAGTGTTTAATGATGGCGATATGCTAAAGATTGATGTTGGCGTGCAGGTTAATGGCGCCATAGGTGATACTGCTTTAACTGTTGGAGGGGATGAAGAGTTGGTAAAGGCTTCGAGGGAAGCGTTGAACGCTGCAATAAAAGAAGCTTACGCCGGAAATGAAGTTAGGATGGTAGGCAAGGTTATACAGGAAACAATATCTTCTTTCGGGTTTGCGCCAGTGAAAAACTTGTCAGGGCATGGCTTGAGCGAGTATGTTATACACTCTGGAAAGACTATACCAAACTATGATAACGGAGATCAAACATTGTTACAAGAAGGAGATACGATAGCCATTGAACCTTTCGCTACTGATGGTGACGGGTTGGTTATTGAAGGGGCTTTGTCTAACATATATAGGCTTGATAATGTTAAACCTGTGAGGGATATGAAGGCAAGAAAAATTGTTAAGTTTGTTGAAGAAAATTATAAAACGTTGCCTTTTGCAAGAAGATGGCTTGAAGAAAAGTTCGGTAACGTGAGTTTTGCACTGATGCTTTTAGTGAGGGAAGGTGTGCTGCATTCATATCCGCAGCTTAAGGAAAGGTCAAACGGAATGGTTGCACAAAGCGAGCATTCGTTGTATATTGGAGATAAGTCTGTTGTGACAACAAAGATTTAGAAAACTTTTTAAATACTTATAGTTATATCTTTATTTTGTTGAGGGGGTAGCAAAGTCTGGTCAAATGCGCAGGACTTAAGCTAGGGTGACACGGAAACAAGAGTTTCTGAGCCTATAAGGCATCCTGTCCCTTAGTGGGTTCGAGACAGAAAGTGTAACAACACTCTCTGCGAAAAGGTTCAAATCCCTTCCCCCTCACATATATTAAAATATTGTTCCTTAATGCTAATCGCTCCCGTGGCTTAGCCTGGTATAGCGCTGCCTTGGTAAGGCAGAGGTCCCGAGTTCAAATCTCGGCGGGGGCTTTCTAATTTATTATATTAAAAAGAACTAACCCTTTAAAGCAGCTTTTATGTTCCGTTGAAGGTCTTTGATAGGCAATGGCTTGTTTAATATGCCTTGAGCGCCCCTTTTAAGCAAATCTTTTTCTTCTTTTGCTGTAAACCTGATTATAGTAAAAATTAAGATTTTGACTTGATCATATTTTTTATATTTTCGTACCTTATCCAAGAACTCAATCCCGGACATTTTGGGCAACATTATGTCAAGAATTATTAAGTCCACTTTTTCTTTCCTTAACAGTTTAAGACCTTCTTCGCCATTTTCAGCTTTAATTAGATTATACTCTTT
>RFJO01000102.1 GCA_003694495.1 Candidatus Woesearchaeota archaeon | reverse complement strand
AATGCTGTTACATAATCATTTTTTGTTGTTATATTATTTCCATTGTAGCTTAAATTAAGATAATATGTGCCTTGTGTTAAGTTTTCTGTACTGTACTGGAAATAAGTTTGTCCTTGATTGTTTGTCAAACTTGTTTCGTTATAGATTTGATAACTATCATTTTGAAATATGAATAAACTTACTGGTTCATTAGGTATAGGGCTTTGGTTAACATACGTCAAATTTGCTGAAATTATAAGCAACTCTCCTCTTAACAATTTTACTTTGTTTAATATAACATTAAATATGTTTTTTATTATACCATTGTTTTTTTCAATATTTATCATAGTAGTTGCTGTCAAATCAAGCGTAGTCGCATTAACTACATAACTGCCTTCATTAAAAGGGGAAGTGTTCCATTCTAAGGTAGCTCTGCCATACATGTCAGTAACTCTGTTGCCAAGAAAATAGAAATTTGCCGAGTTTGTGGCTTCATATGTATAGAAATTTATCGTTTGTCCTGGAATTGGAGAATCATTAACATATTTTAAGCTTGCTTCAATGTTAGCAATCTGGCCTTTTATGAAATGAACTTTGTCAAGAATTAGTTTAAGCACTTTTTCAAGCATGTTACTTTCGGAATAATTTGTCAGGTTCGTTCCAAGGTATGGTTCAACAAGCTCCGAATAATTATATTTTTGGTAGGAAAAGTTTGGGGTTTGGTTAATTTCAAAATTAGTAACATTATTCGCTGCGATCATAGAACTAAAGTATACAATACCCAACAGCAAGAATAGTATAAGAAAAAGTAAAAATGAATGCAAAACTCCGGATTTTTTTAGATTGTTAAATATTAATTTTTTTACCAAATAATCAAAACTAAAGTTAACCTCTTTTTTCACTCAGATAACCCCTTTTTCCTCAAGTAACTTAGCTAAAATGTAACATAAATTCATTTATAAAATTTGTGATTATTTTATTTTAATATCAGGCGTTCCGCCAAAATCACCGTATATTTCTTGTTGAGGGAACACTTTTATGCCAATCCCGGGCAGGATTTGCATTGTTACAATCTTTTTTTCATGGTTAGCCCCTCTTAATTTAAGAATTTCTATAGCATTTTCCCTTCTTATGCCTCTTTTAAAATTATACAACACCACCACTCCGTCTGCTAAAAACTCTTCTACACCTGTAGGGCTAAATATCTTTGGTATTTGCTCAGTTTCTGTTATAAGAAACGTTGTAGCGTCCATTTGTTCAAAAAACCTGAAAAGCTGTTCAATATATATCCTGTAACTGTCTTCCTTGCCTGTAAACGCTGAAGCGATAGCTGTCAATGAGTCAAGGAATATGAAATCCGGCTTAAACCCTGAAGGCAACAACACAGGTTCAACGTCTATCAGAAGTTCTCCTTTTGCTTTGGTTAACAACGCATCCACAGACCTTGATATGTCGAACGGGTTAAACCTTTGTATTTTTATCAAACCTTTTTTAATATACTTTTCAGGCTCCATTTTAAAATCTCTTAGGTGCTGTTTCAACCGTTCTTCAGGCTCTTCAAATGACATGTAAAGGCATTTATGGCCTTTTTTGGCTTTATTGTACATGGTTTGTAAACAGAATATCGTTTTACCTGAGCCGGCTCCGCCAGCGATTAAGATAGTGTTACCTCTTGGAATCCCTTTTTCTAGAAGGTCATCAAACCCCTCTATACCAGTTTTTATGTACTGCGGTTTTGATTTAGGTTTTGGCTTGGGTTTATCTAATATTTTTTTAATAACTTCCCTTTGTTGTTTTATTGTTTTCAGATGCTTTTTCGGTACAAGCTTTTTAAGTTCTTTCTTTTTTGGCTTTTTTACCTTTTTCTTTTTTTCTTTCAAGAACCGATTTTTTTTCTTTTTTTCTTTCAAGAACGGATTTTTATTCTTTTTTACTTTAGTTTTCTTCTTAAGTTTTTGTAGAATCCTTTTTGATAATGATAAAGTATTTTTTACTGAACCAACTATCTCCCTCTTTTTTTTCTTTGCCATAGATAATTAAATATGGTGTTTATTTCTTTTTAAAAGTTTCTAATTGCGTCTTATGCCACGACCACGCAGAACTGACAATTTCGTTCAAATCTTTTTCAGGCATCCAGCCGAAGGTTTTAAAAAACTTTTCGGGTGATGCAACAAGTATGGCTGGGTCACCCTCTCTTCTTTCACTGATTTCTATTTTAAAATCTTTACCTGTCACTCTTTTCACAGTATCAATGACCTCTTTTACAGAATACCCTTTACCTGTTCCAACATTAAACTCGCCTTCAATACCGTTAAGCAACCCTCTTAACGCCAGTTCATGCGCTTTTGCAAGGTCTACCACGTGCACGTAATCCCTTACACATGTACCGTCTTTAGTGTCATAGTCAACGCCAAAAATTTTTATCGATTCTCTTAACCCCAGCGCAGTGTTTATCACTAAGGGTATCAAATGCGTTTCAGGGTTATGCCATTCTCCTATGTTATACCATGCACCAGCAGCGTTAAAGTATCTTAACTTTATACTTTTCAACCCTTCAGTTCTTGCAGCGTTAAGCACCTGTTCAAACATAAGTTTAGTTTCGCCGTAATAATTTATAGGCTTTTTTTCATCGTCTTCAGTTATTGGCACTTTTTTCGGCACGCCGTACACTGCAGCAGTTGAAGAAAATATGATTTTGTTAACATTAAACTTTAGCATGATTCTTAACAACTTAATACAGTTCCCAACATTATTTTCGAAAAACATTAAAGGCCTTTTCATTGACTCACCAGCTTCAATAAACCCTGCAAAATCTATAACCGCGTCAATCTTGTTTTCAGAAAAAACTTTTTCCAACATTATTTCATCTGACAAACAGCCTTTATAGAACTTAGCAGATTGATCAATTAATTCTTCATGGCCGTTTACCAAACTGTCATACACAATAATATTATACCCTTTTTCTAAAAGATACTTCACTGTATGGCTTCCTATATACCCTGCGCCGCCCACAACTAAGATTGTTTCATGTACCATTCTACTGTTTTTTTAATACCTTCTTCAATTTTAATTTTTGGGTCATAACCCAGTTCAGTCTTCGCCAAAGTTAAGTCCGCATAAGTTATATCGACATCTCCGGGTTGTTTGCCTATAAATTTCAGGTTAGCTTTCTTCCCCACACAGTTTTCGATAAGTTTAACCAGATACAGCAATTCCACAGTGTTAGAATTCCCAAGGTTATATATTGCATAACCTTTTGGCTTTTTTAAGCTTAACAATATCCCGTTAACAATGTCTGTTATGTAAGTATAATCCCTCTTAGAATGCCCGTTGCCGTACACTTCAATTGTTTGGTCGTTAAAAATTTTATCAATAAACTTGTATATTGCCATGTCAGGCCTGCCCCTTGGCCCGTAAACTGTGAAAAACCTCAAACATGTAACATTTAAGTTGTATAAATGATGGTAAGTATAACACAACAGCTCACCTGCCTTCTTTGTTGCAGCGTATTGCGATATTGGGTGGTCAACATTGTCAGTTTCAGCAAAAGGTACTTTTTTGTTGTTCCCGTATACAGAAGACGACGACCCGAAAATGAAGTGTTTAACTTTATATTTTTTTGCAAGCTCTAATAAAACCAACAAAGCATGAATGTTGTCTTTTTCGTATACCAGAGGATCTTCAATTGACGGTCTTACCCCAGCCCGAGCTGCAAGGTGCACAACCTTGTCAATTTCTTCATTGGCAAATATGTCTTCCATGACATCTTTATCATTTACATCAGCTTTGATTAACTTAAACTTTTCATTATTTAACGCGTTTTTTACATTAGATTCTTTTCTTTGCACAGAATAATACTTATTAAAATTGTCAACCCCGACAACCTCTACGTTCATGGACAGTAGCTTATCAACCAGAGATGAGCCGATAAACCCTGCAGCGCCGGTAACCAGTATTTTCATTGTATAAAATCCTTTTTTCCTATAGTGATATAATTTAAGCTAAACTGTTTCATCTCTTCCAAAGTATAAAGATCTTTCCCGTCAAAAATGACTGGGTTTTTTAAGGTATTCTTTATCAGGCTAAAATCCGGGCTTCTAAACTCTCTCCATTCAGTCATAACTATCAACGCGTCCGCACCTTCAAGCGCATTATATTTATCATGAACATATTCAATCAACCTATTATCTCCAAAAACTTTTTTTGCTTCGTTTATGGCAGCAGGGTCGTAAGCTTTTATCTTTGCACCTTTTTCAGTTAACCTTTTCACTAAAGGTATAGACGCTGAAGACCGCATATCGTTAGTTTCCGGCTTAAACGCTAGGCCCCATAAAGCAAAAACTTTTCCGTCAAGGTTGCCAAAATAATTTTTAACATACTTAGGCATTAACTCTTTTTGCAGCCTGTTTTGCCTTAACACTTCTTTAAGTAGCGTACTATCTGCACCGTACTCGTCCATTGTATGGGTTAATTGTTCAACGTCTTTTTCAAAACAACTTCCGCCAAAACCCGGGCTGGAATGAACAAACCTTCCGACTCTTGGGTCGGCAAGCACAGCCTCTTTCACCTTTGCCCAGTCTGCCCCGACAATCTTGGCAAGGTTTGCAAAATTGTTTGTCAAGCTAACTTGTGCAGCCAGGTACGAGTTTGCTGCATACTTGTGAAGCTCAGCTTCAACATTGTTCATTAAGTATATCGGCACGCCTTGTTTTTCATACGGTCTATAAACTTCTAACATTACTTTTAACGCCCTTGCATCTTCTGTCCCGATAACTATCCTTGAAGGTTTTATACAATCTTTAACTGCCCTGCCCTGTGCAAGAAACTCCGGGTTTGACACCACGCTAAAATCTTTATCAGTTTGGCTTGAGATGATTTCTTTAACAACTTTATAAGTTCCAACAGGCACAGTGCTTTTTGTGGCTACAATTATATAATCCTGGTTAATATTATCATAAACACTGCCAATGTTTTTGCACACTGTTTTCAGCGCACTTAAATCTGCTTTGCCTTCATCGTTTGGCGGTGTGCCGACAGCGATGAACACCACGTCCGCGCCGTTTATAGCCTCTTCAAGGTTGGTTGTAAAATTTAACCTGCCAAGGTTTGTATTTTTTGAGATGAGTTCATTCAATCCTGGTTCAAATATGGGAAGCATGTTGCTTTTCCCGTAAGCGAAATCGTTAAGCATGCTTATCTTTGCTTCGTCCACGTCCATGCAAGTTACGTTATGTCCAACATCTGAGAATGCAGCGCCCTGGCACAATCCTACATAGCCTGTTCCGATAACTGTAAGTTTCATTTTAAATTAAGAATTTAAAAATAATTTATAAGGTTTATGTAGATTAAATTAACGCACCTTCAAGCGCATGCTTACATTGGCAATCTTTGTCTTCAATTTT
>RFJO01000101.1 GCA_003694495.1 Candidatus Woesearchaeota archaeon | reverse complement strand
CTTCCCTAGATAAAATGGCCATAAATTTTGTTATAAGAAATGACGGAGTTTATCCCGAAGTTTAGTGGGTTTTGTTTTTGCTAGGGGAGACTTCTTATGATAAATCCTGTCAAAAACAATGCTTTCAACAATATACAAAAATTTAAGTAAAATTTATATAATAAAAAATAATTAGTGAACTAATGCAAAAATTTCAAGAACTTGAAAACATCCTTAAAAATATTGAAGGCAAGGTGTTGCTTATCGACCATGCTTATAGCGACCTTGACGGCATGGCTTCAAAGTATGCCTGGAGTTATATATTGAGAGAAAAATTTTCAATTGATTCTGATATAGCTTATTCAAAAGAACTAGGTCATCACAAAACACAAGCAATGCTTAAAAAACTAGAGTCTTTTTATTCAAAGCAAGTTAACAAGCTTGAAGATTTGTCTTTAGACGATTATGAACTTATAATGTTGCTGGACGTGAACCAGTCTTCAACCAACCTTCCATTTACCGAGGCGCAAGTTGCTAAATTGGATTATGGTAAAGTGGCTGTAATTGATCATCATGAAAAAAAAGATGATGCTGAAGAAGTATTGTTTGAAGATATCACAACAGATATTGGCGCTACAGTAATAAGGACAATAGAATATATGGATTATTTTAAGTCGAACTTGTTGCCGGATAACGAGGAACATGTTATGCTTGCAACATCGCTTTGGCTAGGCTACCTTACAGATGTTAGGGCTAAGGGGAGAACGAAAAGGGATTATCAGGCATTATCATTGATAATAGAGTCAGCAAACATACATATGCAACAGGAAATTGAAAGGGGTGCCAGACCAGAGCTTGCGCAAAGGGCTTTAGGGAAGGCCTTAGCAGAATACCAGAAAATTGGGCCTTATGCTATTGCTTATGCTGGAGAGATAAAAAAGGAGCATAAGGATATAATAGCTATAATTGCTGAAGAGCTTCTTAAAGGACAAGGGGTGGAAGCGTCAATTGCGTGGGCTATGCTGGATGGTAAGCCGCAAGGGTCTATAAGAACTGAAGAAAGTAGTCATTTGTCTGCACCGAAAATTGCCCAGTGGTTTGGAGGGAACGGGAGGACTAATGCTGCAGGGTTTAGCGCTGATTTTGGGTTTTTGTCTGATTATGAGGAAGAGGATAAACAAACTTTGATTGACTTAGTGCATAAGAAAATAGTTAATACTATTAAATCAAAAGAAGAAGATTAAGATTTTTTTTCGTGGACAACAGTTACGCTGGATTTTGTTTGTTGTTGTTTTATCCATTCTAACTTCTTAGGGCATTCTTTGTTAATACAATAGTCAAATGGTCGTTTGCCTGCACGGATTATTGTTACCATTGGGAAACCGCATTCTGGGCATTTTTTGTCTGTTGATTTTGGTAGGCCTCTAGGCAAAGAAAAGGTGTTTTTACAATCTGGGTACTTTGAACATGCAACAAACCTTGTCTTGAACTTGGGCGAGTATTTTATCATTAATGTGCCGTCCTTGCATTTGTTGCACGGCCCGACAGTGTTCTCTTGTTCTACAGTTTCGTCGTTTGCTTCGATTAATTCTTTGCCAATCTTTATTTCATGTTTTTTGAACTTGTTAAGAATTTTTATTAAAGATGACTTGGCTTTTTCTAGAATATCTTTACTCTTTTTTTTGTTTTGAGTGATCTTTTCCATATCAGTCTCAAATTCCCGGGTTAAGTTAGGGTCTAAAATCTCCGGGCAGTATTTGTCTAAAGTTTCAACGGTTTTTAAGCCTAAGTCTGTAACCTCGATAGATTTGTTGTTTAAGTAATTACGCTCGAAAAGGTTGTCAATGATCTGGGCACGGGTTGCTTTAGTCCCAAGGTTTAGTTTTTCAAGCTCTTTTATGATTGAAGCGGGAGTGTAACGTTTGGGAGGTTGGGTTTCTTTTTCGTGAAGTTTTATTTCCTTAACTTTGATTTTGTCGTTTTCATTTAGGTTAGGCAGTTCAACTTCTTCAAATTTGGCATATTTGCCGTAAATTTCGTGCCAACCTTTGTCGATTGTTTTTGTGCCTTTTGCGATGAATATTTCTTTGTTAACATCAATCTCAAATGTTAAAGTCTCTCTTGTTGCAGGGTCGCCAAACGAGGCAAGGGTTCTCCTGACGATTAAGTCGTACACTTTTTTCTCTTTTGCTTCAAGGTTTTTGGGTATCTCGCCAGTAGGATATATCGCTGGGTGGGCTGGGTCTTTCTTTTTGCCGTTGTTTGGTTTAAGTGATTTTTTTGAAAGTAAATAATTGCAAATTTTAGTATAATCCTTTTGCTTAGACAAGGCAGTTATAATCTTTTTATAACCTATTGTTTCAGGTAGCTGGTTGGAACTTGTTCTTGGGTAGGAAATGTAAGAGTTAGTGTATAATTCCTGCGCGATCTCTAAGCATTGTTTGGGTGAAATGTTGAAAAGCTTGTAAGCTTCTAATTGTAAAGCAGTTAAGTCGAACGGATTAGGGGGAGATTGTTTGAACTCTTTCTTATCAATCTTGGATAATATGGCGTCCTTGTTTTTTGTTTTTTTTAATATTTTATCAGCTTCTTTCTTGTCCCAGATCTTATCTTCTTTGTGCCAAGCAGAAAACTTGTCAGAAATTAATTCAATTTGCCAAAATGGTACTGGTTTGAAAGATTTTATTTCTTTTTCTCTTTCCGCAAGAATCTTTAAAGCAGGCCCTTGAACACGGCCTATAGACAAAACCTTGAACCGCTTTGTAGCGTTACGGATAGATAATGTTAATGCTCTTGATAAGTTAATCCCCCACCACCAATCTAAAGTGTGTCTTGTCAACCCTGCTTCAGTTTGTGCAAAGTTTAAATGTTTTAATGCTTTATCGTAAGATTCTTTCAAATCCTCTTTTGTGGTTGTGGAATATTTCATACGCCTGGCGTCTTTTTGCTTGCAAGCGTATTTGATAATATTATAACCTATAACTTCTCCTTCAATGTCATAGTCTGTCGCAACACAGAAGGAGTTGCATTTTTTAGCAATGCTGATTATTGCGTTAAGATAATTTTTTGTGTATGAAGATGCTTTGTTAATCTCGTAACTCGGTTTCCATTCAACCTCAAAAACAGGATAAGTCCAGCCTTGCTTGTTTTTTTCTGCAAGGTTGTAAAGATGGCCTACAGCAGAAGCAACATAAATAATGTTTTTTCCGTGCTTGATTTTGTAATATTTAACTTTTTTATTGTATGTGTTAGATTCAATTTTTCCATCAGCTAAAGCGTTGGCTATCTTCTGGGCAACGCTTGGCTTTTCTGTAATGATTAATTCTGCCATAAAAACAAGTTGTCAATATTTACTATAAATAATTTTTCATTTTAGGTTTCCGTTAATTCCTTTAGAAATAACAACCTTTTCAATCTTTTTCCTGGTTGCGTCGCTTACAATTATGGTTAAATTGCCCTGCTTGATTTTTTCGCCTTTCTTAGGAATCCTTTTTAGTTTTTTTAAGATGAAGGCGCTTATTGTGTCAGTGCTTTTGCCTGGAAGGTTGATGTTGAATGAAGAGTTGATTTGCTTAATTTCAGTCCCTGCATGAACTTTTATCGTGTTTTTATTAATCTTTGAAATAAGCTCACGCTTTAAATCGAACTCGTCAACGATCTCTCCAACAAGTTCTTCTATAAGGTCTTCTAATGTGACCAAGCCGGCAGTGCCGCCAAACTCGTCAACAACAATCGCAATGTGGATAAAGTTTTTTTGCATGCTTTTAAATAACTCGCTGATAACTTTGTTTTCAGGAACAAAAAATGGTTTAGTCGCAATCGTTTTTAGGTAGATGTTTTTTCCTTTGTATAAGTATTTTAGAATATCTTTAATGTGCACAATCCCAACAATGTTGTCTTTTGTGTTTTTGTATAAAGGTATCCTTGAATACCGGCATGTGCTGATTGTTTTTATAACGTCGTTAATCTTTGCATTGTGCGGCAAAGCAAAAATCTCTGTGCGAGGCGTCATGACGTCGTGAACCCTAATGTCGTTGAAGTGTAGAACGTTCTTTATCATTTTTTCTTCTTCTTTTTCAACTTCTCCGTTTTTTACGCCTTCTGAAACAAACACTTTTATCTCTTCTTCGGTAACGTGCCTTTGATTGCTTTTTTTGTTGGTAAATTGGGTTAGAAAGTTTACAATTATTGCAATCGGATAAAATAAAATTGAAAAAAATTTTAGTAATGGTACGGAATATAAAGCTATCTTTTCGGGATAATGTGTTGCGTAACTTTTAGGCGTGATCTCGCCAAAGACCAACACTAAAAATGTCATTAAACCAGTCGAAATTGCAATGCCTCTGTTCCCGAAAATTTCAACGATGACAACGGTTGCAATCGATGCAGCTGCTATGTTGACAATGTTGTTGCCAATAAGGATTGTGGTTAAAAGAGATTTGGGATCTTTCTTCATGTTTAGAAGCTCTTTTGCTTTCTTGTTTTTCTTGGCTAAGGTTTTTAGCTTGACATTACTTGAAGAAAATACAGCAATCTCAATACCTGAAAAGAAAGCTGAAAAGACGAGTAATATTAACAGCAAAATAATGTACCCAAGCATTTGTTTCCTCAATAATATCTATAGTTTAAAAAGTATTTAAACTTTTTTCTTTTGCTATGACTTTCCAAATCATAACATTGTCTTGATTATAAATTAGTTTGAATGACGGGCTGTATTTTAAAATAAATAATAAACCGTCTTCATTGTATGACCATATTTGGTTCTTAAAATAATTGTCTATCCAGATATATTTTATGTTGTATTTGTCAATAATTTCAAAAGCCTCTTTCTCATCACGGGTGTGAAATAATTTTTGGATGTCTTTCCATCGTTGCCCGGCATCAGGAGCGAAAGCGTATTCGGTGTCCATGACGTTTTTCATTCCGATATAATTTAACATTTTGCCTCTTTCCGGATGGGACAATACGACAGCTTTGGGTTGGTGGTTTAAATAATTTAAACCATACATGATGTCAGGCGTCGGCTGGCTGTTGATAGATTCTTTTGTAAAGGATATGGTTGAAAATATTAAACCGCAAGATAGCGTGAGGATAGTTAAGAATTTTAAAGTATTGTTTGACCAGGGTTTGTTAAAAATGTAGCTTAAACCTTTTGCTGTGTAAATGGCAATGAAAAAGATTAAGATGAAAAGTGTTTCAGGTTTGATGAAAAGAAGAATTATTAAAACGCTAACTGAAAAAAATATGAATAAGTTTTGGTATTTTCTTTTCCAAACAGATATTAAACCGTAAAAAAATAATATTGAATAAAATATGCCTAAACCAAACTTGCTGCCAAACTCTGAAAAGATTTGTTTAAGCAAAGAGTTAAAACTATTTTCAAACAAGCTAAACCCTAAATTAAGTGCTGCGTGGGAGTTTACCTTTAAATAACTAAAATACAGGGCTAACGTGAACAGGCTGAAGATTGCTGCGGTTAAGTGGTAAGTTTTTTTATCTTTTGAAAATAATAAATAAATGCCTAATAAGATTAGACAAACAATAGATATGAAAAAATTAAACAATGGAAGTAACCCAAAACAAATTATGCCAAGCGATTTTAAGAAGTTGGATTTTAATAATAATAAATAGAAACCGGTCATGCCTAAAAAGACTGCAAAGAAATATTTGTTCAAGCTGCTGAACAGGTAAATGAAAGTGGGCGATATAATTAGCATCAATGAAGCAAGGTTTTTTTGTTTAATTTTGTAATTCTTAGATATTTTATAGAATACCATTAAGCTTAATAG
>RFJO01000100.1 GCA_003694495.1 Candidatus Woesearchaeota archaeon | reverse complement strand
CTATAGAAGGCATATTAAAACTTGATGCCTGGATTGTGCACTCTTTATTTGGGTCACAAATTAATAACTTATCTTTAATTTTCTTTAGCTTTAAAGCTAATGGCCCTTCTGATAAAAATATGTAAAATTGATCAGAATTCTCTGACTCTAGCCCGTCATATTTTATTAACCCTGAAAGTTTTTTAATACCCTTAAACTGAGCACATTTTGTTTTGCCTTTACATTCTAACAGAATATCCTTTTTTTGAATAACCTTGCCGCTCTTATCAATTATTTTACCATCTGTACCACACAAACACAAACATGCCAAGTTATCAAGGCAAGTACTTTTGGGTTTTTTATAATGAAAACTTGTTATTTCCTTTATGGGAATACCGGCTAAAACCGAACCTACATTAGCAAACGGATCTTGCCATACCAGCCTATTATAACTTTTAACTTCAGTTTCGTCATTGTCAAAACCAAAAAAAGATGACCTTTTATTTATCTTGCACAAAATTACTTTTTCTTCGCCGTCTTTCAATTTGTTTACATTGTCAACGATTTCATTAAAACAGTCAACATTAGAGTTTAAAGAGGAAAGATAACGGTAACCAAAAATTATCATAGGTGTTAAAATTAAGATGGCAATAATTAACCCAATAAGTGCACTGAGTGATTCTGTTGTGCCTTTTTTCATTTTGTTATGCCTGTTGGTTTTAATGCAGTTATCTGAGCATAAATGCCTTTAAACTTATCTACAAAAAACGTGTTGCCTTTAATAAAAATTAATGATATAACTACTAACACCATTAAAGCAAGTGCAGCTAAAACAATATAACGTAAACTTAAGTCACCTTTTTTAAAAAATCTCATGAGATTATAAAAAGAAAAAGATTTAATAAAGTTTTTGTTTACTTTAAGACATTATTTTCACAATATTTTTCCCAGGCAGATTCTGCATCCATAGGTCCAAAATCATCAAAATCACCACAATCCTTTATGCCTGCATTTATTGCTTCCTCAGAAAATCCCGGGGACTTAAATTTATCTTTATTTCCTAATGAACAAAAAGCTTTACAGTTTGCAACCATTAACGCTTTCTCATTGTCGCTTAACTTTACAACATCACTCTGTTTTTTAAATATTTTTGATATGCCGCCAGTAAAAAATAAAGCTATTATAATCAAAGCAATTAGCGCTAAAGC
The DNA here is from genome assembly GCA_003694495.1 of Candidatus Woesearchaeota archaeon. Taxonomy (GTDB): domain Archaea; phylum Nanobdellota; class Nanobdellia; order SCGC-AAA011-G17; family GW2011-AR17; genus J104. The sequence continues at coordinate 12,198 of RFJO01000100.1, read as the reverse complement.
AGCAATTATAAGAAAATTTAATGAAATTCCCTGTCCCTTTTTGTTTTCCATAAATTTACCACCTCTTTACTTAAGTTTTAATAAAATACTTGAATATTTAAAACTTTCTATGACTAAATTTTTGTGTAGAGCCCTGATATTTTTTCGTTTCATTTTTCAAACCTCCTTAAAAACAAACCAATCATTGATCTCTGAGCCAAATTGGCTTAATATCCAATGGACTTGTAGGGTTTGTAGGAACTTCTATCTCCTTCTTTTTGGGAGTAGTCTCTGTTGGTATATTAATATCCGATGGATTTGTAGAGGTTGATGAAACTTCTTTTTCCAGCGAACAGTCAAAAAAACTATTTTTAAATTTTGTAATGAAATCTTTAAAATCTTTATTATTTATATTAACTCTGCCATCAGTGTCCTTAGCTAATTCATGGTTATATGAAGTAATATAAACCATTTCATCATTATCGCCAAAGATAAATTCTTTATCGTACCTGTATTCTAAAATGTTTGTCGTTAAAAAACAATACCTATTATCATCTATCTTTAAGATGTTTGGTATATCATTAAAAATTGAATCTTCGCGAGAAGATCCTATTTGGTCAAGCAAAAAACCTGAACGCTCAGACTTAAATAAAGAATTTGTAGGGCCTATAGGAAAAGACCAATCACCATCTTCATCCCCTTTTAATATTATAGTTAAAGGCTTAACAGTTCCATCTTTAGAAAGTGTTCCAAAATAACAGTAAATTCCTCTCTCTTCAACATCTAAATTATTTGAATTTGATGATAGTTGCCTTATTGGTTTTTGACTGAACCTAAGTGAGTCAGCTGGACGGGCAAACACAGCCACCCCAAGCTTTATGCCCTTTAACTTTAATGCATCTTCATCTGTAGCAAGCTTAACTATTTTATCTTCGTTGTCTATAGAATAAATAATTGTATTATCTGAATTTTGTTTAAAGAATACTCGATAATCCGTTGGCAATGGCTTTTTGTTTTCAATTTGGCATGTGCAAAGTTTTTTTGAATTCTTTTTACATGAATCCAACGCGTCAAGAATCTGTTTGACGTTATGGTTTGTTAACTCTTTTGCTTCTTTTTCTTTAGTATTCCCAAGAACATCGTCTGCAACTTTGTTAACATCCGACCAGAGTTTAGGAAAATACGTTGAAGTAACTATTAAGCCTATGGTAACCACTGCCAAAATAATTACAAACGCTACCAAATATTCTCTTTCCATACTATTGACCCCTTATTGTTTCAAGAAAAAACTTGGTTAAACCTTCAACAATTTTTTCTTTGATTTTCCCTCCAAATAAGATTAATATAAACAAAACAGCTAACACTAAAACAGATATAGCCAAATATTCAATTGCCAATTTTGCTTTCTTGTTCATAACCTGTCACCTATCTTTGAAACAAACCTTCCTATGGCTCTTGTTGTCACAGTAAACCATGTTTCACCTTGCAAAGTGAAACATACATCTTCGCTTATCGAACAACAGCCAACGTTGTTAATCTCTTCTGATTTAAATTCATTTTTAGATGATATAAACAGTTTGTCACCGCTTTTTTGATCCAATATATCATCCCAAAAATAAAGGTAATATGTGTTGCCTTTTTTTAGCTTGGCTACACTGTTTTCAGGGATTATATTTTTGTCAATGCAAAGTGTTTGAAACGGCGAACCTTTCTGAAGATACTGATAATCGCTTTTTTCTATTTTTGAAATATCAAACTTGCCGTCTTTTATCATTGACTTGCCGTTGGTTGAAGTGAGCATTGTAACAAATAATTCTTTAATATCCATATCTTCGCTTACTGTAAACGCGCTAACCAAAACAGTATCATCCTTAGCAACATGGAAGTCCCATTCGCCTCTGCCGTACATCATCCATACGTCAGTCAAGTATTTGCTTAACTGCGCTTTGTTCATTGGTTCTTTTACAACATCACCCTTGCACGCGACAGGCAACTCCCTCCTAAACATATAATTGCTTGCAACCACGCCGTTCATTGCCCAGCAACCGTAAACTTTTGCGCTGGTTACCTTGAAATCCTTACCAAAGCCGATTATTATGCTAACTGCGGCTAACAAGAAAAATAATAATAAAGCTATCCTTACTAAAGTTTCTTGTGATAATCCTACACCCTTTTTTTTAAACGAACGCATTTTTTAATTTTGATATTATGCCAAATAATATTAACCCTAACAAAATGGCCAATATTATCATTACTATGGATTTGAACTGCATTTTTATAACCCTGACACTGCACCTTCAGCAATCATTACTGCCAAATAATTGAACGCTATCATTGTTAACGCTGCTACAATTAAATAAAACATTACGCTTTTATATAAGTTTTTGCCAAGCATATATTCTTCATTAAGCTTGTCAACACCGGATTCTATGCCGTTAGACATAATGGTTAAAATGTAAACTATCTGGATTAAGTAAATACTTACAACCACCTGCAAGAAGAACGGTGGAATTAGGTCTTTAATGTTAAACATTTTGGTTAATTCTGAAATGCCTCCTGCGCTATCCTCAACAGCCTGACCTTCCAATGCTGAACCTAACCCACCAATTATAGCAGTTATCATTGAACCAATCCCAACAACAATCCCGGAAATAACAGGCGACAAGAACGATATCTGCGCTTTCATTGAACTTGAAATTTCTGCCAATAAATCCTTTAACCTCTCGTTAACCTTGTTTATCCTGTCAAGGTACATTGAAATGCTCATTAATGCCTTGGCTGCAACCATTGGGCCTTTCTTTGCCGTCTCAACCAAAACTTTCATTGAACTTTCTATCAGTGAACTAGGAAACTTGTGAATCGCGCCAACCTTTTCATCGAAAACTGCCTGTTCAATGTTCATGCCCAAGCTTCGAATGTTTTTGTCAACTATGTCAAAAAATTCTCCAGTAGGGGTGCCTGTCAAGTTTTGGGCAACGTCGCCAAAAATCATTTCTGCAGGGAACCCTCCGCCTAGCCTGTTACCAACCTGAAACAATGCACCCTGGAACTCTTTCTCTAAATCTTTTGTCTTGTTTCTTATCTCAATAAGCTTTTTGCTTCGAATTTTATAATATGTGCTTAACCCGAATGCAATGCCAAAAGGAATTAATAAACTGAACAATGTTGCGCCTAACCCAAACGGGCCAACGGTAACATCATCTTCAGTTCTGTAATCCAACAACTTGCCACCTAACAATTCCATGTCAAACCCTGGAGAAACATAATGTAGGATAATAGGCATAAATCCAATAACCACAAACAAGAAAACTAAAGCTATGGCAATGTTCTTTGGTTCAATGTAAGACACATTGGGTTCTTTGCCAATCTGAAACAACCTGAGCTTCTCGTATTGCGGTGTCTCAAAGTTGCCACCCTGGCTGTAACCTACCGGACGTTTTGACATGATCCTGTAGCCCATAAAGTATACAATCAGCGGCAACGTTATGTTGTACACCAAAGCCAACTGGTACCATTTCACGCCAAGGAATGAACCTAGCAACGGCAAGATTATTAAACCCAAGATTGGCAAGATTACGCCAAGCATGTGCAACGTAGTTATCGGACTTTTAATGTTTTGCGCAAAATGAAGCATGCTTTCATAGGTACCTTCAAGCATGACTTCCAACGCCTTTTCAAGGATTTCTAACCTTCTTTTCGGGTCGCCTTCAACGATTGAACTTTCAATCAAATGAAACGATTCAACAAACGCTAAATTGTGCTCAGACCAATCTTCAAGGTAGTTGTCCAACGATTCTTTTATTGTTGAATACTTCTGCGTTTCAACGTCCCAAACAACTTTCCTTAAATCTAAAGCCAACGGGTTGCCAATGTGCTCACCTGCAAACTTTAACGCATGTTCCAAGTTAGAAGTGTGACGCAAGTACATTACAACATATAATATGCACATCACCATCTGGTTTGATGCTTGCAACCTTCTTCTGTCGTCTAAATGCAACGGGAACTTGCTTAAAGGCTTTAACGCCAACACACCGGCTAAAACGAAAAAGGCTGGGACGAATAAGGAAGTATTGCCTAACAAAAAATAGTTGATAAGGCCTATAAAAACACCTAACAATATTGATAAAATCATAACCAAGGTTGCTAAACTGTACGCGCCTGCGGATGTTATGTTAAGGTGAGTTGACTTTATTGCTTTATCTATCGGCGCAGCCTCTTCTGTTTTAGGCTGAATATGCAACATGTTCTCTGCAAAGTTGCATGCGCGTTCATAAAATGTGTTGCTTAAATTTAAAGCTTCATCTCTAAAGACCATGTATTCTTTAGAAAAAACTTGCTGCTGGCTCGGCTTGTCCATTATGTTTGTTGACACGCTCTGGTCAATCTTTTCACCGTACTTATCCATAATTTTTTTTATGTTAGGGTCAATTGGGTACATTTTATACTATTTTGGTACGTCTCCTTTCCTTATAACTCTTTTCAACCACTCTTCCCACTCAAAAAGTATGCGTTTTGAGTCAAGTGAACCAACGTCTTCACGAACAGAAGATGATATGCGATGGAACTGGTCGTTTGCCCTGATGACAAACTCCGCTTCCAAAAGTTTCATGTTCTTTGACAGATCAGCATATTCTACCATTTTTTTCTTTATGTCCGCACGCAACAAAACGTTGTCCCATATGGCGTCCCAGTTGCCGGCCCATTCCTTAACATTCGCACCGATGGATTTTATTACCTCAGAATCGCCGTTCATTAACTCTGGGGTTATCTCTAACTCATCCTTGTGTGCGTTGTATTTCATCAAATCAAGAAAACCGCCTTCAGTTAAAGGATCTTCTTCCCAGTCTTTCCTCACTTCCGTAATCTGTGTAACACGACGCCATTTGTGCAAACCGTCAGGGCTTTTCAACGGGTTAGCTACAATAACCAAATCTGTTGCCTTAAATGATGTACGAGGCACGCCTAAGTCGTTAACAACCCTGTCAAATACACCGTACGGTGAGTCGCCGTGGATTGTGCCTGCTACAACGTTAGCCAATGCACCAATACGCATTGCTTCATATAAAGCTACAGCCTCCTTGCTACGTACTTCTCCAACAATTAAAGACGAATCGCCTAACCTTAAAGATGTCCTTATGCCTTCAGCTGCGGACATCTCAGTGCCTGTTTCAACTAAAGCTGAACGAACTTTTATAGGTTGAATGTCGTAACCCATTTTTCTTAATGCTTCACCCGGCAATTCTAAAGTATCTTCTATAGTAAGAATCCTGTACTTTCTCATGATCTCTACTAAACATGCGCCAAGCAATGAAGTCTTACCTGAACTTCTTGTACCTGCAACAAGCATAGTACGTGAACCGTCTATCAAAAAACTTAACAACCCTGCAGCCAACGGGCTAATCATTCTGTTCTTACAAAATAACGCTAACGTCCACGGCTTATCCCTATGGCGACGGAAAGAGTAAGCCAGCCCAAACGGGTTTAACGGTTTGGTTATCATTGAAACCCTGGAACGCGCATGCGGTAAAACAAGCTCAGTGTCAAGAATAGGGTTGGCTTCATCCAACGGCCTGCCGGATAATAACCTAAACTTGGTTGCCCAACTTTCTGTGTCGTTCCTTGACGGGATAATGTTAGTCACACAGTTGTCATACTCGCCGTGCAACAAAAATATTGGCACTTCGCCGTTCGGAGAGTTTACAGTTATGTCCTGTACGCGTTCATCTTTTAATAACAATTCAATAAAACCAAAACCAATAGTGTGCCTGATTAATATTTCAGTTAACTCTTTAACTTCTTTAACTGTTAAGTCAAGGTTTTGGTGCTCTGCAAGTTCCCTTAACAAATCCGAGCCAATGTTAAAAAAAGTCCTTCTAAGTTTTTGCGGGTCAAGGAAGGCTTCATCTTTTGGCTGGTGCTCGGATAAAACACTTTTTGCCAAATCCACTAAAGCATACTTGTCTTCTGATAACTTGAACTCTGGAGGGTGTAAGTGATAAAGGTACTTTATGTCGTTAGGCGTGCTAAAAATAGTTACATCGGTATTCTTGTCAATGCTATAAACTTCCAACTCTTCACCGTCTAAAGGAGGCCGGGCCATGAGTTTGGTAAATAAAAAGTCTGGAGTTATGGTGGGGCGCAAGAATAACTTATAAACTGTCCTGTCGCCTAATGTATAACCTGCAAGGTAAGGTTTGGCAAGCTGGATTAGCTTAGTTTGCTCAAGCTCGTTGTAAATGTCTTCAAGCAAATTGATAAAAATCTGCCGTGAGTCAAGCATTCTTGGATCAACTGTGCGCTTCTGTTTGATTTTTTCTAGCCTTATCAAACGTTTTAACTCAACATAAGCGCCTAACGGATCCGCACGCAGTAACTCAAAAACAATGTAACGAACAATGCCGTGACGTTCTGCTATAACACTAGGGTTTTCAAAAGCAGTGCCCATTGAAGCCGGGCTCAACGCCTTTTTACGTTTTACAAGGTAACTGTAAAGCTGGGCAATCTCCATTAACAACTGAGTCTGTTCGTGGTTATAGTTATAATGACGACGCTGGAGGAAAGTTACACGGGAAGTGGACGGAGCCTCAACCAGCTTGTCAATGACGTCCATCATAACATTTGGATCATCTTCAATGGAAGGAGAATAAGGAACACTTTCATAATTAATACGCATTATTTCTTCAGAACCCTCCCTGACAATTTCATAACCGCCAGGAGCCACCTTCTTTTTTAATACCATGTTACCACTTTTAAATTCTCACACAACTTATTAAATAAGTATATGTATATTTTATATTAGACTGTTAACTTAAAATACTTTTTGGTAAAATGGAGAATGCACAACCGCAACAGCAAGGATATAGTATGCAGGACCTTGTAATAGAATTAACCAACAGAATAAGGGTGCTTGAAAGCAAAAATTCTGAGCTTGGCGAACGTATGCTGGTTATGAACCAAAATATGATTGCTGAGTATAAAAAACTTATAAGGGAAATAAAGTCGCTTGAAAAAGAAATTGATGATATGAAAAATGATATGAATAACATGAAAAACATAATCAAGCATTTGACTGATGAAGCAAAAAACTTTGCCAGAAAAGATTCATTGAAAGTTTTGGAAAAATATATTAACCTATGGAATCCATTAACATTTGTAACACCGAAAGATGTTAGAAGAATAATAGAAGAAGAACTTAACAAGAAAAATGGCAAACGGACAGACACCACCGACTGATGTTGTACTGAACTTAATGAACCAAGGAAAAAGTAACGAAGAAATAATTCAAACACTGCAGTCGCAAGGTTATATGCTTCAACAAATAAATGAAGCAATCAATCAAGCTAACATAAAAAAAGAGGTGCAGAATGCGCCACAAGGAGGGAATATGGCAAACGAACAATATCAGCCTTCAGAAGAAATGCAGATTTCTGAAATTGAAAAAGAACCGGAAATACCTGTACCAAATCCTAATCAAGAAACACCAGCACAACAGGCAACAATACCTGAACCTGCTGCGCCAGCCACAACATCTTACATGCCTTCAGCTAACGAAATGGCAATGGCAGCGCAACAACAACCAGTGATGCCTTCTAGCAGCTTTAATTACGATGATATACAATCTATTGTTGAAGAAATAATTGATGAAAAGTGGAGAGAGCTTATGGCTTCAGTCGGCGACATTACCACATGGAAAGCTCAAATGGCAGACGAAACTGAAGCTATTAAACAAGAAATATTAAGAATACAAAACAGGTTTGATAACTTGCAAGCTGCTGTTCTAGGGAAGGTAGATGAGTATAGCAAAGGGATCACTGAAATCGGAAGCGAAATGAAAGCTTTAGAAAAAGTTTTCGAAAAGATACTTGAGCCTTTATCGTCTAACATCAAAGAACTTGCAAGCATTACAGAAAAACTTAGAGAACATAAAAAATAATTCTTTTTCTATTTTGAACTTCCGCTAATCATTTTGACAGCTTGCGCAGCTACAACCAACAAGAATAACATGCCTAACACCCTTGGATGAAATAATATCTGGCCGATGGCTTGGTTTAAGCCGGATTGTTCGGTTGCGTTTTCTCCAGCGTAAATGCTATGAATTTGTGTACCGTAAGCTTGTGTCAACGCAAAAATAAAAATGCCTATGCTAATTACAACAATTATCCAAATCAAAGTTTTTTCACGGAAAGCTTTTGCAACGTCGCCCTGGCTTATCCCTACAAACAAAAATATTGCAATTATAAGGAAAATAAAAATCCACATTATGGTGAACCAAGGGGTGATTATCCGAATTACGCCAACCAAGTCAGGAGTTAAAATGAATAATACGCCGACAGAAAATGCAAGGATCTGGTTTATTGCCTTATTATCACCAAAGATTTTAGTTTTTTCTAATATAGCTAAAACTATACCATAAATTAACAAAAACACAAAAGCCGGCACAAAGTAGTTCAGTATGCCTATGTCTAGTATAGTTGCCATTTATTTCCTCCCGAATTTACTTGGATCTGATAATTCTTCATAAGCTTGTTTAAGCCATTTGCCTGAATCAGGTTTTTTCTCCCTGAACATCATTACAATCAACAAGATTATAGCGCCAAACAGCAAGTAACCTTTGTTCATCGGATCTAAAGTAAGCCATGCTGGCAAAGATGAACCGCCAGTGCCGGGCAACGAACCGTAAATTGCCCAAAATATGCCAATGAACGAACCAACTAAAGCTAAAAAGAATGGCAAGCCTTTGCCCCAGTCTGAGCCTGTGCCAAATATGCCTAAGATTAATAAAAACATTAAAAATAATAATACTACGAATGATACCCTAGGAAGGAACAGGTTTATGATGTCTACCAAGGATGTTGAACGAACCATGAAAAAAGCAATCACTAGCCCAATAACAATGTTAAAGTTTCTGGTTTGCGGTGATTTGCCAAAAAGTTTGGCTTTTTCCAAGATTGCAAAAACTATAGTAAAAGTTAATATGAATGGTAACAATACCTCGTACACACCCATTGATTCAATGCTTCTTATGACTTCTAAAAAATCTACTGCCATTTATTCATCTCCTCCTGATGATTTTGGCTTGCCGCCTACTACAAAAACTATCGTGCCTATAACCACAGCCAATGTGACCAAAGGCACTAATAAAACACTTTCGTCAAACACAATCCAATCTATAATTGGCGTTAACCACCCAAAAGCGTCAAGAAAAATCAAGATTATTGCAATGAACATAATGAAAGTTAAAGTTATCTTCCAGCCTTTACGGTTTTCAAAACTGAACTCTTTATCACTCATGAACGAGCCTGCCAATAACATGAAACATACCACTATAATTAATGTTAAAGCAACCTTGGGTAAAGACAACTGTAACGCCATGACAACTTCTTTGGCAGCTATCGTGAAAAAAGCTATCACGAAAGCAATCATTGAATTAATATTTTTTTTGGCAAATTCTTTATCTCCAACTTTCTCAGTGCCAAAAATTTTGGTTTTTTCTAATATGCCGAACACTACCGTAAACACTAACAAGAAAGGAAGAATTACATCAAAGAATCCAAAGTCAATAAGAAACTGTACCGCCTCGCCTAGTGCTGTCATATTTAATTAATTTAAGAATACTTTAATATATAAAGTTTGTGTTTAATCTTCCTCTGATTCTTCTTCGTCATAAGATGGCACAGCCGACTTAGATATTATCATTATGTCGCCGATTGCTTTTACCAGCTGGTGAGGTACAATAACACCTTTGGCACCGCCAAGAATCTTTGTCAAGAAAGAGTTCCTGGTTGCCCTTATCCTCCAACCGCTAACCTTGTTAGAAGTTAAAATACCTTCTTCAACATCACCAAAATATTCACCTGCATCAGTAAAAACCTGCATTCCCCAAACGTCAGTTATGTTTTTAATTTTCAACATGTAAAATCCCCCTTTGTTTTTTTAATTATGAAAAAGGAAACTTTTTAAGTATTTAAATATTTTTCTAATAAAATGCAAATATTTGAGAATTTAATAATTGTCGGAACATCTCACGTGGCTATAGAAAGCGTTAAACAGGTTAAACAAGTTATAAATGAATATAAACCAAAAGTTGTGGCGATAGAACTTGACAAGGATAGATTTCTGGCGTTAATGAAAAAGAAAAAAACTAAACAAAAGTTTAACTGGAAAATGTTTAAGCATCTTGGGATAAAAGGAATGTTGTTTGCATTGATTGGTGCGTGGGTTGAAGAAAAAATCGGGAAAAGTGTTGGCGTGCTTCCTGGAAGCGAAATGAAAACTGCAGCAATTGAAGCCGCGAAAATTGGTGCAAATGTTGCGCTTATAGACCAAGATATAAGAATAACCATTAACCATCTTTTCAAGTACATTACATGGAAAGAAAAGTTAAGGTTTTTGTGGGATATAATTAAAGCAGTAATATTAAGAAAACCTGAAGTAGAAATTTTTGACCTGAGGAAAGTGCCAGATGAAAGCGTTGTAAACAAGCTTCTTAAAAAAACAAAAAAACGTTACCCTGGATTCTATAAGGCTTTAGTGAAAGAGAGAAATGTTTACATGGCAAAAAATTTATATAATCTCATGAACACATATAAAGAAGATAAAATCGTGGCTTTTGTTGGGGCAGGGCATGAGAAGGATATAATAAAAATAATAGAGGCAAAAAAAAGTGTTCATATACACAAAAAAAGAAGTTAAAAGTTTTCTTATTGCTAGCATTCTACTTAGCTTTGTGTTTGCTTTTAACGACGGAAGGGATGTGTTTGAGCTTGCATACTGGTTAAGCAATTTTGCTAAAGTATTTGTGATTGTTCTTATAGGGTTGATTGTGCATGATATGGGGCACGATTTTGTCGTGAGAAAACAAGGGTTTAACAGCGAGTTTAAAACTTGGGGGTTGAAAAAGCTTAACCTGAAAGCGCATGACACGTTCCCGAAAGAAGTAAAGTTTTTCGGGTTAAAGATAAAACTTGAACAATTTCCGTTAGGAGTGTTAATGGCGCTAGGCGTAATGCTGTTCTCAAACGGGAAACTTTATTGGGCTGCAGTGAGCTCATACAACTTGATTAAAATTAAGGCACACAGGATTGGGAGAAAGTTTGAAGACGTGACAGATTTTGAACAGGCTAAAATTGCATTTGCCGGGCCTTTTGCGTTGTTGTTGTTAACCATTATATTTAAAATCTTCAACTCGTCCGGGATGTTTGATAAGGCAATATTTATTTATTCTGTAATGATTGTTTATGACATGCTGCCGTTGCCAGAACTTGACGGGTTTAAGGTGTTTATGGGGTCAAGACCCTTCTTTGTGTTTAGCTTATTGTTTACGATTGTTGCAATTTTACTGCTACACACAACCTCGGCTTTTGTAACTTTGGCAGTTTCGTTGTTGGTAGCAATTGTAGCATTGGTAGCGTACATGTATTATTTTATTTACAAGTAGCCTCTATTTGCCTGAATACATCAAAAAGAGCTAATTTTTTGTCTTTAGTTATGGTTAAGCCTGCTTTCTTTATATTGCCTATAGTGTCTCTGTCTATATTAAATCCAAATAAGTAAAACGTAAAAGGGTTATGTATCTTCTGGAATAACCAAACCAGCCAGTTTTTGCTTTTTACGTGCTCAATCATGACAAGCTTGCCGCCGGGTTTGCAAACCCTTTTCATCTCCTTTAAGGTCTTAACAGGGTCTGGTACAGAACATAAAACAAAAGTGCAAAACACTATGTCAAAAGTGTTATCTTTAAATTTAAGATCTTGGGCGTCCATCTTTAACAACGAAACATTTTTCAAATTTTTAGACCTGTCAATTGCTTTGTTAAGCATTTTTTGGCTTATATCTATACCAACAACATTTACGTCATCATTATAATATTGCAAATTCTTTCCTGTGCCAACGCCAACCTCTAAAACCTTGCCCTTGAATTTTGTGATAACTTTTTTTCTCCATTTGCTAAACAAAAACTTTTCAAGAGGCCATTCTAATGTATCATAAATTTTGGAAAATAAGTCATACTTCTGCTGTACAGACCTTTTTTTAAACATTGTATAAGTAACCAAGACAATTAATAATAAAAATGTTCCTAATCCGATAATGTTCGCAAACTTAAATAACAATAACTTGTTCTGGAATAAGTAAAAATATTGTTTTGTTTTAAATATGTCAGCGTTGTTAAATATAGACGTTCCTTTGAATATTATAAATATTAAACCTAAAATTATTATT
>RFJO01000099.1 GCA_003694495.1 Candidatus Woesearchaeota archaeon | reverse complement strand
CCTTCAACAAGGTTAAACAAACTTGAAAATTATTTAAGCAAAGTTAAGGGTGTTATGTTTATGGGTGTTTATCCAGGTAAAGAACATCAAAAATTTATAGCTAATGTCTATAATAAAATCAAGAGGTTTAAGGCAAAACATCCTAAATTTATTGTACAAGTTGACGGCGGGATAAATATCAATGTTGCAAAAAGGTTAAAACAAGTTGGTGTAAACATTGTAAACTCCGGTTCTTTTATATCTAACTCAGATAATCCAAAAGAAAGGCTTAAATTACTCTCCAGGGAATAAGCATTCAAAGTTTAAAAAATGCTTTAGCAATTGACTCGCCATCAATTCCCTGCATTTTCAAGTTCTCCTGCTTTGTCCCTGAATGAGGGATTTTGGTCACCGAAAGGTTTTTTACTTTCACATCAGTGTTTGCCAAGGCTTTATAGACCACGTCACTCATACCGCCCTCTGCATAATGGTCCTCTACAACAATACATTTTTTGCCATGTTTTCTTAAAAACTGTTTTAACTTTTTCTCATCAAGCGGTTTTAAACAATATAAATCCACCACTGCAACATTTGTCCCATTTTCGTTAAGAATGTTATAAGCTTTTAAACATTCATAAAGAGTAATCCCTGCCCCAATCAAAACACCTTTATCATTATTAGACGACCTTAAAACTTTAAAATCGCCAAGCTTAAAAACTTCCTTATCCCTATATATTTTAAACGTATCAGCCCTTGTTGTTCTTATATATTTAATTCCTTTTAACTTCTTACAAAGATATACAATTTTCTCTGTTGACTTCGCATCTGACGGATAAAACACAACACTCCCAGGCAAGGCCCTCATCATTGCCAGGTCTTCCAACCCCATTTGTGATGCACCGTCCTGGCCAATTGACACGCCAGAGTGTGATCCAACAATTGTCATATTAGCACCACTCAAGGCCGCCATTCTTATTTGGTCATGCGCCCTTGTCAAGAAAGACGCAAACGATGAACAAAAAACATTAAACCCTTTCACGCTCAAACCCAACGCCATTCCAACCATGTTTTGTTCTGCTATAAAACACTCGACAAACTGTTTTGGTTTTTTTTGTTTAACATTGATAGAATATGTAGAATTGCTCACTTCAGCATCTAATGCAACCACACTGTCATCCGCCTGTGCAAGGTTTGCAAGTGCCATGCCATAAGCCTTTCTTGTTGCAAGAGACGACGGAAAAGTTAGGTTTTTTAACCTTTTTTCCGCAAACAATATTTTTTTGTTCACAGGCTTTTTTATATTAAACTTGGGCATTTTAGATTCAGGAAGATAATTTAATGCTTCGCTCAACATTTCTTCCGGCACAGGTTTACCGTGCCAACCATTTTTATCTTCCATAAAAGGCAACCCCTTACCTTTAATTGTTCTTGCAAGTATTACAAAGGGCTTATCTGATTTCTTTGCCTTAAGAAAAGCCTCATCCAACTGTTTAACATCATGTCCTTCAACCACTACAGCATTCCAGCCAAACGAACTGAATATTTTTTTATACTCGTTAAGCCTATGCCCATGCATGGTTTCTCCCGTTTGCCCAAGCCTGTTCACGTCCACAATCGCGCACAGGTTTTTCAGGTTATAATATGCTGCAAGCTGCAACGCTTCATACACACTCCCCTCAGCAAGTTCACTATCTCCTAAAAGAACATAAGTCCTATGCCTTAGCTTAAGCTTTTTTGCAGCCAACGCAACGCCAACACCATTCGACAACCCTTGCCCTAAGGACCCTGTTGCAACTTTAACCCATTTTAACGAGTTTGGCATCGGGTGCCCCTCAAGCGGGCTATCCTTTTGCCTTAGCTTCATAAGGTCATAATGTATTGCGCCTGCATGTTTCAAACATGAATACAAGATTGGGGCTGCATGCCCTTTGCTTAATATAAACTCATCATTTTCGACGTTATTATATTTCTTTGGATCCCATCTCATGTGTTTAAAGAACAACAACGCCATGATTTCCGCGCAAGACAGACACGATGAAGGATGCCCGCTCCCAGCCGCAGTGGTCATCCTTACCACATCCCTTCTAAGTAAGTTAGCTATTTTATAATACATTCTCGACCTCCAAATGCCATTCTCTGTTATCCTTTTTTATCATCGTTAAAGCAGATTTTGGGTATGTGCCTGGCTTATATTGTTCAAGGTTAAGCTTTTTAATGTTAATTCTCTCTACAATCTTCCAAGCCTCCTCAATTTCTTCCTTGCTAACGAACATTGTTTTTTTGTTGTTAAACATATCATTGTACAAATTTTCATAAGCTTCAGGCGTGTTTATGCCATATATACAACTATGACAAAAACTCAGTTTTGTAGGGATTATTTTTGAGGAGTTAGGTTGCTTTGCATTCATTTTCATGTAAAACCCGCCGTTTGGGTATATCTGAATATTAGCATAATTAGCACCATAATCACAAATTTTTTTAACCGCATCGCAATCAAGCTGTTTAAACTGAACAAATATCGATGTCAGCTTATCTTTCATTTTTTTACCGGTTATAAAATAAAACGGCACGCCTTTCCATCTTTTATTTTGAATAAACAACTTCAAAGCCACGAAAGTTTCAGTCATTGAACTTTTATTTTTCACCTCTTTTCTGTATCCCTTATATTGACCAATTACAACATCTCTTGTGGTTTTTATATTTTTAAGAATTTTAAGTTTTTCTTTCTTCAAACAATCTACATCAACAATACTCTTAGGCTTTTCCATTGTTGTCAAGGTTAGCATTTGAAGCATATGATTTTGCACAACATCCTTCAACGCCCCAAAGTGCTCATAAAAATTAGCCCTGCCTTCAATACCAAAATCCTCAGACAAAATTATTTGCACATGGTCAACATATCTGTTGTTCCATACTGGCTCGAGAAACGTATTTGTAAACCTAAACACAGTTATGTTTTCAATCAACTCTTTTCCCAAATAATGATCAATCCTGAATATTTCTTCCTCTTTAAAAATTCTTTTTAATGTTCTATCAATCTGCTTAGCGCTTTTATAATCATAACCAAAAGGTTTTTCAAACACTAGTTTTTTTTGTTTAAATCCTTTCAATATACCGCATTTTTTAATTTGCTTTGACAACATAACAAAATGCTTGGGCAGTGTGGCGAAATGAAAGATTACCTGATGATAGTTTCTTGCATGTTCTGAAATTAAAGCATTCAGTCGTTTAAAACCTTCATCATCATAAAAATCCGTTTTGTGGTAAAAGAAATTATTTTTAAGCTTGGCAAACAACGATTTATCAAAGTTGGTTATATAATCTTTTGAATCTGACAATATTTTATTTTTAGAAAGCCCTCTTCTCCCTATACCGATAATTTTCAGGTCATGATTTTTTAATAGCCTATAATAAGCAGGTATCAATTTTTTTAATGCAAGGTTTCCCGTAACGCCAGCTACAATGATTAACGCTTTCATTTACACCTCTTTTATTTAAAATTAAAAAGAATTATTCTTTATATAATTATTGATTAGTTTAAAATTTTACAACATAGGTAAATTATATAAATCATTATTAATTTAAGTTAAGGTATGAAAAAAGTAATTTTATTAATGGCATTCATAGTCATATTAGGTTGCAGCAATCAAGCACCTAATGAAGAAATTCCTTCAGGGGACGCATCAACGAACAAAGCAAACATTATAGTTCCTGAAAAATACAGCATGGAAGAAATTTCTCAACACAACAACGCCAACGATTGTTGGTTATTGATTAACAACAAAGTTTACGACGTTACTTCCTTCACCTCATCCCACCCAGGGGGTAATGCCATTTTGCAAGGGTGCGGCACTGACGCCACTAACTTATACGAAACCCGTCCAATGGGTTCCGGGACACCGCATTCGGAGAAAGCAAGAAACAAGTTAAAAGAATATTATATAGGTGACTTAAAATGAGCATAGCTTATTATTCAATACTAGGCAAACCTTTAATATTTTGGGCAGGGATTTTAACATTTCTAAGCTTAGTTTTCACTGCCACCATTGCTATGTTAAACGTTCGCGGCATAAACAAGATTAACATGAAATACCACTTTCTTTTTGCCAAGGTCACTATAGCTCTCGCAATATTCCATGCAATATTAGGCATATCAAACTATATTTAGGAGGTAAAAATGAATAAAAAATATTGGAGATGCACTGTTTGCAGCGACATTCATTACGGCAACGCAGGGCCTGAACATTGCCCGACCTGCCAGCAGGATAATAAGTATGTAGAGATTAGCAAAGAAGAAGCATTAAAAGTATTAGAATAAAAAGATATTTAAGCATTAGTCTTTTTTTAATTGTCATGAAGTTAGTCAAGGTTACGTACGATTCTGGCATACCTCTTATAGGTTCAATTGCATTCGGCATAATTGACAGGGGCACAGACTTAATCCAGGTGCGCCCAACGTCCATTTGCAACCATAGATGTTTATACTGTTCAACCAACTCAAACAATCCTGACATGCACCCCGCAAATTTCATGGTAGAGTGCAATTATCTTCTTGATTATGTTAACGAAGTTGCAAAATACAAAAGTGTTCCAATTGAATGCAACCTTGACTCTGTTGGCGAGGTTATGACATACCCTGACATTGTTAACCTTGTAAAGGGCTTATGCTCAAACCCTCTAGTTAAACGTATTTCCATGCAATCCAACGGATCTTTGTTAACCCCTAACATGATAAAAAAACTTGAAAAAGCAGGTTTAAATCAAATCAACCTTTCAATCAACACATTAGATGAAGAGCTTGCTAAAAAATTATCAGGAATTGAACACTACAACTTAAAAAAAATTTTAAACATAGCTGAAAAAATTTCAAAAAGCAATATAGAACTATTGCTTGCTCCAGTTTGGATCCCTAAGGTAAACGAAATGGAAGAGCTTATTACGTTAGCAAAAGAGCTTAACGCAAAGATTGGAATACAAAAGTATGAGGTCTACAAATATTCAAGAAAAATCAAAACAAAGCCCCTCACATATTGGAAATTTTATGACCAATTAAAAAAATGGGAGAAAGAATTCAATTATAAGCTTATCCTCACTCGTCAAGATATGGGCATAAAAAAGTGCAAATCGCTTCCGTTAAAGTTCAAAAAGAATGAGGTTGTCAAGCTAGAAGTAAAGGCCCCTGGCTGGTGGCGCAACCAAATGCACGCTGTCGGAAGAAACCGTGTTGTCTCAGTAAACGGATGCAAGGCCAGCCCTGGGGATTTGGTCAACGTAAAAATAGTAGAAACAAAAAACAACATTTATGTTGGGAACTTATTCTAATTCTGGTTCCTCTATTATAACCCTATCTTCGCCACAATAAGTTTTAATATAATATTCTAAGGCATCCTTAATTTTTTCTGTTCTCACTCCTTTATTATGTTTTTTAAAGTAATTATATTCAGATTGCATTTCTCTACATAGATATTCATTTGTACTTTCACTGCAAGGGTTAGCAATACAACTATCAGCAAACAAGTTCATTGTATATGTTGTATTAATTTCCATAACCTCATATTTTGGCGCAATACATGCACTAATAAACATTGTACCTGCCATTAGTATTTTTCTGAGCATATGTATGTGTTTAAAAGATACATTTATATATTTTATCCTAGAATTAGCATTATTATGGAATATATTGCCAAATGTATAAACGGCCTGGAAAGTATCGCAGAGTTAGAGATCAAAGACTTATGCTCAGCTCCTTGTAAAAAGTTGTCTCCAGGATTATTAAAATTTTCTACAAATAACATAGATAGATTATTAAAATTCTGTCGGAGCCTTATTACAGTTTATGAATTTAAGAAATCCTTCACCTTCAGCTCATTAAATGAAATAACTCTTAATCTCCCCGAGATAAAGATCAATGGCACGTTTAAGGTAAAGTGTTTCAAAAACCTTAATTTTTCATCACAAGAAGTTGAAAAGAAAGTTGGCGAATTTTATTATAACAAAGGCAACAAAGTTAACTTAGACAACGCTGACAATGTAATCATTGTTGACATTATTGAAAATTTATGCATCATAGGCGTTGCAATTGTAAGAAAAAATTTAACTAAAAGGGCGTATAAGCTTCGTGTTCACAACCAGTCACTTAACGCCTCTATTGCTTATGGAATGGTAAGGTTCAGTGGTTGGAACAAATCTCAAATACTAGTTGACCCATTCGCAAAAGACGGCACATTAGTTATAGAGGCTGCATCCTTTGCATTAAGCTTACCCAGGGAAATTGAAGGCGATTATTTTGACAAAGACAACAACTCAAACTTACAAATTTATGCATATGACAACAATCTCCACAACATTCAAAACTGCAAAGTTAACTCAAAGTTAGCTAACATAAATGACAAAATAAAGTTTAGCAAAATTGACATAAGCTGGCTTGACGTAAAATTCAATGAAAACGAAGTCGACCATATAATAACTTCCCCTCCTTTATTTAGTTCTCACAACGATGCAACGAATGTTTACAAAGAACTTTTTGACAAAGCTAACATAGTGTTAAAGAGAAACGGCAAGTTAACTATTCTTACAAACAAAAGTTTAGATTTTATTACAAATCTTAAACTAGATGACCACTTCGTTATCGAGCATGGTGAGAATACATATTATATATTAAAATACAGCAAAATTTAAAGGAATTAAGCCGATTTTAGAAAAGTTTAAATACTTATTACATTTTTAGATGTATAACAAAAAAGAGGATATGGCCATTTTAGCGCTATATTCTTAAAAATAAAAAAGGAGGAACAAAAAATGGCAGATTTAGTAATTGTAAGAAGCAAACTAAAAGAACATTTAGACGGTATGAACGTTGGCGGTGACCTTGCTGATGCTTTAAACGAAGAAGTTGTAAGACTGCTTAAAAAAGCAGCAGAAAGAGCAAGAGCAAATAAAAGGTCAACTGTACAAGCAAGAGACCTTTAAACCCTTTTTCTTTTTTTATCTTCTAAACCTTCTTCTTGGTTGCACATAAAGTGGCTTTATCATTTCTATGTAGGGCCGTTTTTGCATTTCAATATTAAACTCGCTATATTCATATTCAACCTTTGAAAAATTCTCATGATCCTGCTCAGCAATCAAGTTAAAAACTTTACCTGAGTTTCCTGCTCTGGCAGTTCTTCCAATCCTATGCACATAATCTTTTGCATCTGTTGGGATTTCATAATTAATAACATGCTCTACATCTTTTATATGCAACCCTCTTGCTGCAACGTCTGTACAAACCAGGGTACAATCTTTCATTTTATTAAACTGTTCTATAGCTTTTTCTCTTTTATTCTGTGTAAACCCACCGTGTATTGCTATAGCCTTAATTTTGTTAGCTTTAAGATTTTTTATGACAAAGTCAGTTGACCTTCTCGTATTACAAAACACCATTGTCAACCCTTGCTTTTTTTGTTTAAGAAGATGAACAAGCAAAGACAACTTTAAATTTCTCGATACATTAAAGTAAACTTGTTTAAGTTTAGACGGGTCAACATGCCGATTTGCTGACACTTTCACAGCATTATTCATATAATTATTAGCCAATTGCATAAGCCTTTGCGTAACCGTAGCTGTAAAAAACATGGTTTGCCTTTGTTTTGGGCAATAACTTACTATTTTTTCAACATCTTCTATAAACCCCATGTCCAACATTCTGTCAGCTTCATCTATTACAAGAACCTTAACTTCTTGCAACCTTATAGCTCTTCTATTGATTATATCCAACATCCTTCCAGGCGTTGCAACCACAACATCTGCAGATTGAAGATCATAAATTTGCCTATCTATTGACACACCGCCATATACAGAAATTATGTTAAGATCCTTATGAGCTGAATAACTTACAAGATCTTTTCTTATTTGTTCAGCAAGTTCTCTTGTAGGTGAAAGTACGATTGCCTGCACACCTTTTCCTTTTTCAACAATTTCGATGATTCCTACGGAGAAAGCCAAGGTCTTTCCTGACCCTGTAGCAGATTCTCCTATTATGTCTTTTCCTTCAAGTATATGTTTTATAGACTTATTTTGTATCTCTGTAGGTTTTTTAAACCCTAAATGGTTTAAAGTCATTATAAACCCTTCATCTAAATTAAATTTTTCAAATTCATTCATTTTTAATACCTCACTAGCACTTGTTAGAAAAAGCGAAATGTTCATTTAACAATGAGCAAGTGCTCTCTCTCGTCTGCTTTCTGATTATATTAATAGAACTTATGTATTATATAAAGCTTTTTGTTATTCCGTAGCTATAGAGAACTGTTTTTAGCTTAAGAGTTTCACATTAATAATAACAAGATCATTAAACCAATCCCCGCAACAATTGCCAAAAAATGCAAAACAGAATTCTTCATACTACAATCCTTATGCAATTCTGGTACCAAATTAGATGCTGCAATATAAACAAAACTTCCAGCTGCAAACGGCAAAGCAAACATTGTAAAACTTTCCACATTTCCTGCCATTAATATTCCTATAACTGCTCCAACAATAGCTGTTAAAGCTGAGATAAAGTTAAACAATATTGCTTTTCTTTTGTTTAATCCTGAATATAATAAAACTGCAAAATCTGAAATCTCTTGAGGGATTTCATGCAACATAATCGACAACGTAGCAACTATGCCTAAAGGTACACTTACATAATAAGTTGCTGCAATTATCATCCCATCTATTAAATTATGCAACGCATCACCCACGAGGTTTATTGGGGCTAGTTGATAGCCGTGCCCGTGACTTTCACTGCATTTAATCTTTGAAATTCTATGATGGTGCCAGTGTATAAGTTTTTCAAACACAAAAAACACAACATATCCAAGTAAGATAAACAACGCCAGATTTATGTTATAACCATTTTCTAACGCTTCCGGCAACAAATGCAACACTACCGCTCCCATCAATGTACCTACTGAAAAACTCATCAATAATAACAATATTCTTTGTGAAAATTTTTTCTTTAGTAAGAAAGGCAAAGCTGCAAGAATAGATATTAAAGAGATCAATATAACACTTAAGATTGTATAAATTATGTAATTCATTCTATTACTAAACACAAACATATTTAAATAGATTTTTAATATTATTCATTTTATGAGTAAAAAAAAGGGGTCACGGGTTGAGAGAGAACTTTTCCATATGTTATGGGACATGGATTGGGCTGTTGTGCGAAGCGCTGGTTCAGGGTCAACAACAATGCCTTCACCTGACCTTATAGCTTCTAATGGCAAACGTATTTTAGCTATTGAATGCAAAGCTGTCAAGGGATCTAGAAAATACTTAACATTTGAAGAAGTTGAACAATTATCTTTATTTTCAGACAATTTTGGGGCTGAACCATGGGTTAGCATAAAGTTTGACAACAAGGGCTGGTATTTTCTTCACTTATCATCCTTACCGAAAAGCAAAGGCTCAAGTTATTCTATTTCTTTAGAATTCGCTATAAAACATGGAAAATCTTTTGAAGAATTTATTGGGTTATACGAACAAAAAAAATTAAAAAATTAGAGGTACTTTTGCAACTCCTCTACTTTATCAAGTTTTTCCCATGGAAACTTATCCCTTCCAAAATGTCCATACGCTGCAGTATCACAATAACTCCATCCTTTTGGGTTCTTAAGCTGCAACGTATCAATTATATCTTTCGGCTTAACAGGGAAATGGTCTCTTACAACTTTTTCAAGTTTCTCCTGGTCAAGTTTGCCTGTACCAAATGTTTCAACAAACACTGAAGTTGGCTCAGCAACCCCGATAGCGTAAGCAAGTTGCACTTCTGCCATGTCAGCTAAGCCTGCAGCAACCAAATTCTTTGCAGCATACCTCGCAGCATAAGCCGCGCTCCTGTCAACTTTACTTGGGTCCTTCCCTGAGAACGCTCCACCACCATGCCTACCAAAGCCACCATATGTATCTACTATTATCTTTCTACCCGTCAACCCAGCATCAGCCACAGGCCCGCCATACACAAACCTGCCAGTAGGGTTAATAAAAAACTTAGTTTCTAGAAGGTAAAGGTCTTTACAAACTGGATCAATAACATACTCCTTTATGTCATTTCTTAATTGCTGCATATCAACTTCGTCAAGGTGCTGAGATGATATTACAACATTTTTTAAGCCCACAACTTTACCTTTCTTAAACGGATTACCATCATACACTACCGCCACTTGCGACTTTCCGTCAGGTCCCAAGTAGGACAATAAGCCAGACTTCCTAACTTCAGCAAGCCTCAATGTAAGTTTATGCGCTAAATCTATTGGCATTGGCATATAGTTAGCCGTTTCATTCGTTGCAAGCCCAAACATCATACCTTGGTCACCTGCTCCTTGCTCCTTAAACTCACCCATTCCCTCGGTCACACCTTGTGAGATGTCAGGTGATTGAGAACTGATCATATTAATCACTGCACAAGTTTCACCATCAAAGCCGAAAGTATTGCCAACATAACCTATGTCAACAACTGTTTTTCTTACAACAGACTGGAAATCAATGTAACCATTTGTCGTAATTTCTCCTAGGTTAATTACTGCACCTGTTTTTGTTGCAGTTTCACATGCAACCCTTGAATCAGGGTCTTGTCTTAGAGCTTCATCCAATACAGCATCAGAAACCTTATCACACAACTTATCTGGATGCCCCTCTGTAACCGATTCTGAACTGAAAACTGTCCTTACCATTTTTTATTTCCTCCTTTTAATTTTAAGATTACTTGAATTTAAGCATTTAAAAGCATTCTGTATCTTTTTATTCTAATAAGAATAAAAAATTATTAGACTAGATAAAAGCTTAAATATGGACATAACATAACCATGTTAAAATGTTAAGAAAAATTCTCGCATCCATGGTTTTAGCTATGGAATTAACTACATCTCCTGCAAACATTAAACCCACCCAAAAACCCAAGGCTATAATTTACATTGATGCATATGCTGATGAAGAGTTCCGTCATGATAAAACATATTGCAGGCAATGGAAACCTTGCCTTGAAAGACTCCTAACAAAAGTTGAAAGATCTTTTGCAGAGCAGCTTAAGCATTCTAAACGTTTCAACAAACACTATTCCAAATTAGACTTTGTCATAAAAAACACCAAACCCTGGCAATCCCCCAACATTAAATCCAATCCGTTACTTGCTTCTGCTCATTTTGCTCTTGAAGAATTTATGAAGCAACATAAAATAAAGTCAAATGAAACTGACTTTAGGGTAGCTTTTACTAACCAACTTTTATTAGATGCTTTAGGCAGATCATACAAGATCCCATCAAGGTATGTCTTAGTTAAAGCCAACAAACACCTTGAAGATGTTTTAAGGCACGAGTTAGGTCATGCTTTCGGTTTATATCATAACGACACGCCAAACAACCAGATGCATCATTTAAAATTTTTCCCCAAACCAAAGTTTAGCCAAGCAGCATTAGAAATACTTGCTGACAGGATACATTCCATAATTATTGCCAGAGATTTTAAACGTTCAACAGATTTTAGCACACTTGTTTGTGAGTTGCAATCTCCACGATACTTAGAACAATCACCCCTAGGTATAATTAAAGTAAAAGATTACGCAAGCCTTGATTATGAACTTTCTATAAACGCCTCTGGCAGTTTTAGCATCGAGTATTATCAAACATCAAAAAAGGCAAAGCCACCAACCATAATTTATAAGCTAAAACAATATTTAAACTCATTAGGTATAGACGATAAAGATTCTTCTATCATACTTTACAATGCAAATTTTTCAACAAACAACCTAACATTTTTTCATTCCACATTAAACATTGATAGTGAAACATTTTTAAGATACAACCAGCCAATTTTGTCTTGGCTTAAAAAGAATAAACTAATCTCACCGATTGCAAAAACAGAAATAGAAAATGTTATAAAAGCCTCAAGTTTATCAGACCTAAGGTTATATGATTGTATAATGTACTCAACAAAATGACAGAAATACTAGACTTGGTCGCGAACGGGTTCATCCCCGAAGAGATTGACAATGAAGATTCTTTTAAGTCTAAATGCTATACAACTATCGAAATATCCCACATTGTCAATGAAGCCATCAGGACTCAATCAAATTTATTAGAAAGTTTATTTGATGGTGATGTTTACAGCATCAAACCCAACCCATACCATGTTTTTGCCTGTACTTACCTTTGCAACAAGATTGGCATTTACCCAATTCATTTCATAAACACAATGTTTAATCTTGGCGATGCTGCGCCAAGGGGTCAATTAAACAAAAGAATCAGAGAAAACTCTTACGGCGTAACTCAATACCTATTTTATGGCGACGTGCCTGTTACAATGTATAGTGTTATGCCTGACAAGAAAATGTTATCAATCGCAAGCGTTCATGAGTTATATCATTGTACTCAGCGTTCATCATCAAACCCCTTAAAGGACCTAAAACGCCACAGTGTAAATCATGCACTTGAAGAATATAGAGCTTACCTAATAGGCTTTAGTATCTTAGATGACATTGGAAAACAAAAGCAAATGGTTTCAAACAACCTTAAGAGCGGAGTTTATAATGAAATAAAAAATATATTTATACTAAACCCAAGATATGATTTGACAATAGCTAGTGGAAGCATTGGCACAAGTATCATATCTAACTATTTATCAAACACCATTCTTGGATCATTCCTTACCGGCTTCTTTGGCATCATTGGAGCTTCATATTTATACACAGGCATAAAGAGACTTGTGACTAATCGTAAAATTGAAAGTGCTTTGGATGACATTGTTGAGTTAATGGACAACAAGTTTCCTTATTTAGTTGAAGAGTTCGGTGATAGGCCAGCAAACTTTTTAGTTTACAACCTTTACTACAAAGAATTTAAAGACCTTACTTTTCCTGTTAGAGATTACCTCCACAAGGATAAATCATTCCGAATGCAAACTATTTTAGAGTACACAGAATTTTTAAAATCAATTTCGTAATTTTTATATAGATTTATTACTAATAAAATATCATGGAACAATTTCTAAGGTCAAAGATTTCTCAAACAAACATTGAAGATATTGTTTACGCAACCAAAATTTATCAAACGTTAGAAGATTTAAAGCACAATAACTATGGCATGTCCGTCTGTCTTGGCTATGATTCTTCAATGTCATCACATGTTTACCCTATGGATCACGACATTTACGCAGGTAAAGATTACAACGTTCTTGACAATGATTTCAAAGATAAGCTCAAACTGTCCTCAATTTATGACGGCGCAGTATTAGTATCCGGCCAAGGTGTTTTAAAACATTCTGGCATGTACTTCGGTCATGATCCCATTCAGGCATTATTTAGCATGGGTAAAACACTTAACAACCAAACTTTATGGCAAGCCTATAACTTTTGCTTACCTGTTTGTAGCCGTCACATTAGCGCAATTTCTGCTTCATTTCACCTGCCGTTAACTTATATTTTTGTGTTAAGTGAAGAATATTCAACAATAAGGGTATTCCACCGCGGCAAAATTATTTACTCGTCTTTTAAACAGGAGATTAATATATAATGATAGAAGCCAAGTATTACAAACAATTTAACAATCATGTGCAATGCCACCTCTGTCCTCATTTTTGTGTTATAAAAAACAACGAACTTGGCAAGTGCAAAGCTAGAAAAAACATCAACAACAAACTATACTCGTTGAACTACGGCAAATCTTGTTCAATGGCCATTGACCCCATAGAAAAGAAACCTTTATTTCATTTCATGCCTGGCACAAAAACTCTGTCCGTTTCAGCTTTGGGCTGCAACATGCAATGCATCTGGTGCCAAAACTGGCAAATATCTCAAAGCAATGACACCAACACTTACGAGTTATCGCCCCAAAAAGTTGTTGACACTGCCATTTCCAACGATTGTAAATCTATTTCATACACATACACCGAACCAACTGTGTTTTATGAATATGTCTTAGACACAGCAAAACTTGCCAAGAAAAACAACTTGAAAAACATAACAGTTTCAAATGGTTACATAAACAAAAAACCTTTAGAAGAACTTTACTCCTACATTGACGCTGCCAACATCGACTTAAAATCCTTCAGTGAAAGTTTTTACAAGAAATACTGCAATGCCAGTCTAAAACCGGTGTTAGAAACATTAATAAACATCAAAAATCTTGGTATACATTTAGAGGTTACAACATTATTAATACCAGGGCTAAATGACAGTTCCTCTGAACTTAAAAACCTGTGCAAATGGTTTGTTAATAACCTAGGCAAGGAAACGCCACTGCACTTTACAAGGTTTTTTCCGATGTACAAAGCAAAACACTTGCCCCCGACTGACATAATCAGGTTAAAAGAAGCTGAAAACATCGCCAAATCGTTTGGCATAAAAAACGTCCATTTAGGCAACATCTGAAAATGAGCTGGAAAAGTATACTAAAAACAATCTCTGGCCTTCTCGGCGGATTAGGCATTAGTGTAGGAGTTATGTTCATCCTTGCCGCCTTACTTGTAACAAACTTAAACTCAAACTTAGATTCTATTGATAACATTGTATCTTCGGGCATGCAAGATTTTGCTACAAATAATAAAGATGATGTTAGAGCTTTTGCACTGCAACAGCTTGAACAGAACCCTGTCATGAAAGAACAGTTTGAAAAACAGATGGCACAATTTACTAAAGAAAACTTGGCAATGCCCTGCTCCAACCCAGAATTAATACAAGATGAAGAATCTAAAATGTTTCTCACTGAAAGCGGCGTTTGTGATATAGTTAAGGACTCATCTAAAACAGACGATGACTTAAAAAATTTCATGCTTGACAAGATGATTGAGCAAAACATTGACAAGTTTAACAACCAGGAAGACCTTTCAACCTCCACTGCACCCCAAAATTCTGGCAAAGAAGAGATCAAGAAAGCCATTCAAGACTTACAATCCAAGATAGGCTCGCCTGCAAGAACAATTATTTTAGGGGTTATCTTAATCATTTTAGGCTGGGGGTTGACATTAGTTTCTGTTTGGTTCAATTGGATAAGAGGCTTTTATCGCATTTGCTTGAAAACCAGCATCAACTTTTTAACTAGTGGTGTATTATTCTTGCTATTCCACTTTTTAAAGACTGAAACTTTTGTAAACTTCATAAAAAACGCTGGAGGTTTAATAAAAGATGCCAATATTCAAAACATGCCAGACAGTTTGCTTAACACTATCGCAAAGGTTCTAATTGAGTGGTTAAAGTTATCAACTGATCCATTGATCTATATTTCATTCATAGCTTCTGCCCCATTTATTATAGGCACAATTGTCTTATTCTTTTACAAACGCAAACTAGACAAAAAAACCAACGAACCAGAAAAAATTGAGGATTTGGACACTACAGTTTAAATATTATCTTATTATTTTGTTATT
>RFJO01000098.1 GCA_003694495.1 Candidatus Woesearchaeota archaeon | reverse complement strand
GTTTTAATAGGTCGTGAGGGGCCTCATATTACAATCACAGGCAAACAGCATTAGTTTTGGGTTAATTTTATAAATAAACAGCATTTTCTAAATATAAAATGAAATCTAAAGTTAACATTCAGCCCGTAATTAACATAGGCCTAGTTGGCCACGTTGATCATGGTAAAACTACAATAACTGAAAGATTATCAGGCAAATGGGCTGACACTCACAGTGAAGAGAAAAAAAGGGGTATTACTATAAGGTTAGGTTATGCCAATACAACGTTTTATAAGTGCACCAAATGTAAAGGTCCTGAGGCGTACACAATCGATCCTCAATGTAAACATTGTAATTCTCCTGCAAAAGAATTGCGTAAAGTGTCTTTGGTTGATGCTCCAGGGCACGAAACTCTTATGGCAACAATGATGTCTGGCTCTGCAATAATGGACTGTGCTTTATTGTTAGTTGCTGCCAATGAGTCTTGTCCTCAGCCGCAAACTAAAGAGCACTTGATGGCTTTAGAG
Organism: Candidatus Woesearchaeota archaeon; assembly: GCA_003694495.1. Classification (GTDB taxonomy): domain Archaea; phylum Nanobdellota; class Nanobdellia; order SCGC-AAA011-G17; family GW2011-AR17; genus J104. The sequence continues at coordinate 2,162 of RFJO01000098.1, read as the reverse complement.
ATATCTGGAATTAAAAAAATAATAATTGTTCAAAATAAAATTGATTTGGTAAGCAAAGAAGAAGCTTTAGAAAACTATAATCAAATTAAAGAGTTTGTCAAAGGCACAGTTGCAGAAAAATCTCCTATAATTCCCATTTCAGCTCAATTAGGCTTAAACATAGATTTGTTGATTGAGGCAATTGAAACAGAATTTCCAACACCTGTTAGAGATTTAAAAAAAGACCCTTTAATGTTTATAGCCAGGTCTTTTGATGTTAACAAACCAGGTACAAATATAAAAGAATTAGTTGGCGGTGTTCTTGGTGGTTCTTTAGTGGCGGGTAAGTTAAAAGTAGGTGACAAAATTGAGATTAGGCCCGGTTTAAAATTGGAAAAAGAAGGCAAAGTAGTATGGCAACCTATAATATCTACAATAGTCGGCATAATGACTGGCAGTGATAAGATTGATGAGGTTGTCCCTGGCGGTTCGATAGCCTTGCTAACAGAATTAGACCCTTCGATTGTTAAATCTGACAGCTTAGCTGGCAACGTTGTAGGTCACCCTGAGAAATTGCCGCCAGTTTGGAATGAGCTTACGTTAAAACCGCATTTATTGGATAGGGTTGTTGGTTCAAGTAAAGAATTGACAGTTGAGCCTATAAAAGTTAACGAACCATTAATGCTTAACGCAAACGCATCAGTCACCACAGGCATTGTAACTTCAATTTCTAAAGATTCTTTCAAGATAACATTGAAAAGGCCGATATGTACATCAAAAGAATCAAAAATAAGCATATCTCGTCTAATGGAACATCGTTTTAGGCTTATCGGCTATGCAACAATTGTTTAGGTGTAATTCATGCCATGTTCTAAAAAAAATCAGATAACCATTGGCGGTGTCCCAGGGGCAGGCAAAACAACTACTGCAAAAAAGCTTGCAAAGATATTAGGTTATAATTTTTATTCAGTCGGGGATTTTAGAAGGAAAATTGCTGTTGAAAAGTTTGGTACTGATATAAATACTTTAAATTCTCTAGAAGAAGCTAAACTGTTATTAAAAGATTTAGATTTAAACGAAATGAGTGACATGGATATATTATCAAAAGTTGAGCATTTAGGTTTAGTAGAGAATGATATACCCAATTTAAGAAAAATAATGAATGTTGATACTGACATAGAAGCTGACAATATGCAGAAAGAGCTTGGGATTAAATCAAATAATTTTATCATAGAAGGCAGGTTGGCTTGGAAATTTTGCCCGTCTTCTTTCAAAGTTTACTTTGATTGCGACCCAGAAGTTGGCGCCGAGAGGATTTTAAGAGATAATAGGGATACTGAGAAAAACTATTATTCTGTTGATGAAGTTAAAGAAGCAAATTTGGTAAGGATTGAATCTGATAAAAAACGTTATCGTGAGAAATATGGTGAGGGTTACGATTGTTATAACCCTAAAAATTTTAATTATGTAATAAACACAACAAACTTGACTAAAGATGAAGTAGTTACAAAAATTCTAAAAGCATATGAAACCTTTTTAGGTATAGGTGACGAATAAAAATGCAAATTACTATCGGCGGCACACCTGGTTCAGGCAAATCAGTCATTGCTAAATTTTTAGCAGAGAAATTTAATCTAAAATATTATTCTATTGGCAACATTAGGAGAGAGTTAGCGAAAAAACGTGGCCTGACCATTCTTCAATATAATTTATTAAATGAGGATACGGACACTGAAGTTGACAACTTTCAAAAACAATTGTCCAAACAAGATAATATTATAGTTGAAGGCAGGTTAGCTTTTCATTTCCTTCCACGTTCTATTAAAATTTTTCTTGAAGTTTCCCCGGAGGTTGCAGCAAAAAGGATTCTTAAAGACCCACGGGATTCTGAATCTCAATATAAGTCTGAGCATGATTTGGTTAATGACATTAAAAAAAGGAAAGAAAATGACCGGCAACGTTATCTTAAGTTGTACAATATAGATCCATATGAAAAATCTAATTTTGATTTCGTTCTTGATACAAGCAATTTATCATTGGATGAAGTAAAGAATCGTGTTCCTGAATTCATTAAGGCTAATGGATAAATATTTATATGACAAAATCAACATTAATTTCATGTCGGATAAAGATTTTTTTTTAATGGTATATTTAATATTAGTAGTCTTTGGTGGCATATTCTT